>CAYHEL010000007.1:0-20251 GCA_964355415.1 uncultured Verrucomicrobiota bacterium
CGCGGGCCGAAGCGAACCGCTCAGAACTTTGCCCTCCGGGATACTAATGACAGCTTCGTGATTTTGATATTCGACGTGAATGTGCGGCTTCTTGTGCCGACGGCAATCATCGAAAAACATCATCACCACAAGACCGTAAAACATTGAAATAATGGGCATAGCCTAAAGTCACTTCCTGCATCAACTTTCCAATGCCATCAGAATACACCGCCGCACCTCCGGGGGCAAGCCCGGCAAAACTGGCGAAGACCGGCCTAGGGATAGGGTCGATAAATGGCATGGATTCGGGATGGAAGGCGTGGTATAAGGTCAGTCTGATTTTAATAGTCATAAGGAAGGGAGAACGACCATGATTGAAAAACGCAAAGACTGCAAACATGAGCACGGGCATCCCGGGCATTTATGCATGCTGGCCAGCAACGGCCAATTTGAAGAGATCAAGGCGCTTGTGAAGGATCCGAAGTTTGTCTGCTTCAATTGCGGCCGTTGCGCCGACAAGGAAGGCAATCTCTGTAATCCGATGCCTCTGAAATAGGTTCGAACAAGGGCATTCGATCAGGCAAAGGGTGGCGCCAGGTATGACTGATTCCGAAGCCAAGAGCAGGATTCATCAACTGCGTTTGGACATTAACCGGCATAACACCCTCTATTATGTCGAGGCCAGGCCTGAGATAACCGACAGGGAATACGACCGACTCTACGATGAATTAAAGGCGCTCGAATTGCGGTTTCCTCTGTTCATCACGCCGGACTCGCCGACACAACGGGTTGGGGGACAGGCTCTTAAAGAGTTCAGGAGTGTTGCGCATCTCAAACCGATGATGTCGCTGGATAACACGTATTCCCTTGATGAGATCCGGGAATTTGACGGGCGTGTCCGAAAGTTGCTTCCTGGGCAGTCAGTCGCTTATGTCCTGGAACCCAAGGTGGATGGATGTTCAATCAGTCTGCGCTATGACCATGGCGTCCTTTCTCTGGGGACCACCCGTGGAGATGGAGCGACCGGTGATGACATTACGGACAATCTGAGGACTATCAGAACGATCCCCTTGATGTTAAGGAAATCATCGTCTGGCATTCCCGACTTCCTGGAGGTCAGGGGCGAGGCCTATATGCCCGTGGAGGGGTTCCGGAAGTTAAATGAGGACAGACTCGCCAAAGGGGACATTCCGTTCGCCAATCCCCGGAATGCCACCGCTGGATCCCTTAAACAGTTGGACTCCAAAATTGTGGCTCGACGCCCCCTGGCTGCGGTTTTTTATGCCATCGGATTGATAGAGGGGATGACGTCTCCCGCAACCCAAGCGGAGGCGCTAAACCTCTTGAAAATGTTCGGATTTCCCACACCCGCCCACTGGTGGTTGTGTGCTGATATTGATGAGGTCATCCACCGCACCGAGGAACTTCAACGTCTTGAAGCCGGATTGGCGTATGAAATTGACGGCAATGTCATCAAGGTCAATGACCTTTCGCAATGGACTCGTCTGGGTGCGACCGCGAAGGCGCCCCGGTTCGCGATTGCCTACAAATATTCACATGAACAAGCGCAGACAACGCTGAATGCGATTACGGTTCAAGTTGGAAGAACCGGCGTGTTGACCCCGGTTGCCGAACTCGAACCGGTACTGCTCGCGGGTTCAACCATTTCACGGGCCACTCTCCACAATGAGGAGGAAATCAAAAGAAAGGACATCCGGATCGGAGACACCGTGATCATGGAGAAGGCGGGCGAGGTGATTCCTGCGGTCGTTTCGGTTGTGATTCAGAACCGCTCCCCGCACTCCCGTCCCTTTGATCTGGTTTCGCATCTGATGGGGAAATGTCCCGAATGCGGGGGGACGATCAGCCGCGACCCGGAGTGTGTCGCCTGGCGTTGCGATAATATCTCCTGTCCGGCGCAATTAAAGCGGATGATTGAGCACTATGCGGGACGCCACGGAATGGATATCGAGGGCCTGGGTGAAGTTCTGGTCAATCAGTTGGTTGACCGGAAACTGGTCGGCAATGTGTCTGATCTTTACTCACTCAAGACGGAGCAAGTGGCCGGGTTAGAGCGGATGGGCGAAAAGTCGGCGGTCAATGTCGTTCGCGCCATTGCTGACAGCAAGGGGCGCGATCTCTGGCGGTTGATATTCAGTCTCGGAATCACGCATGTAGGAGAGGGAGCGGCGAGGAAACTAGCCGATTCGTTTCAAACGCTGGATGCCTTAAGTGCGGCCGGAGTGGATGATTTCCAGCGTGTAGCGGATATTGGTCCCGTTTTGGCTGTGAGTCTGGTTGATTTTTTTGCGAATGACAGCAATCGCGACGTCCTGAACCGCCTGCGGTTGGCGGGTGTCAATTTTATGAATCTGTCCTCTCCGCCGGTGGCAACAGGAGGGACGTTTTCAGGGAAGACTGTAGTGATCACAGGAACACTGTCATGTTTCACGCGCGATTGCGCTCAAGAGGAGTTGCGCAAGCGGGGCGCCAAGGTGACAGACAGTGTCAGTAAGAAGACACATTATCTGATTGCGGGAGCGGACGCCGGCACAAAACTTGAGAAAGCGCGCCTTCTCAATGTGACCATTTTATCCGAGGACGAGTTCACGGCGATGCTTGAGAAGTGAGCATCATGGCGCCTGACAAAGTCCATTTAAGGGTTCCGAGAAAACCCTTGAAAACATTGAAAATTATTGCACTGGGGTATTGCAATCCTCATGAAATCCTCATATATTCCCAACTCAAGAGGCTGAGTCATGGTGACGCGGCCGAGGTTAACCTAAGGTGGGAGATACTCTAATGGCGAAGGCATTGACAAAGAGTCAGATCGTGGCGGGCGTGGCGGAAGCGACAGAGATCAGCAAGAAGCAGGCTGGTGTGGCAATTGAAGCGTTGGTTTCTTTGGCCTATAAGAACGCCAAGAATGGATTTACCGTTCCCGGCTTGGGCAAGTTGGTGCTGGTGAATCGTAAGGCCCGTATCGGCCGTAATCCCGCGACCGGCGAGGCGATCAAGATTCCCGCGAAGCGCGTTGTGAAGTTCCGTGTGGCCAAGGCCGCCAAGGACGCGATCCTGGGCTAATCGGTCGTTCGCAGTATACAGAGAGACCGCGACCACAAGGTTCCGGTCTCTTTTCTTTTCATGAAGGGGAGTCTATGCCGATTTATGAGTATGAATGCGCTAAGTGTGGGAACCGCGTCGAAGCGTTAATTCGAAACGACACCGATATTCCAACCCGGTGCGGAAAATGCGCAGGCAAACTGAAGAAGGCGTTGTCAGGTTTTAGTGTTTCCATGGCGCCATCCGGCCCCAAACACGGCCCTTCCGCCGCGTGCGCCTCCTGCCCAAGCAGCGGTTGCCCGCATAGTCACGGTTAACGGTTAAGCGCCGGTACCCGGTTATCCCAGAAAGTCACGGGCATTCTGAAAGAGCCTCAGCCAGGGACCTTCTTCGCCCCGGAACAACCCCCGGGGTTTCCATGAGAGCTGAATAGAACGAAAGGCCCGTTCAGGGTGGGGCATCATGATCGTAACCCGTCCATCACGTGTGGTCACCCCAGTCAAGCCGTCAGGTGAACCATTCGGATTGGCGGGATACTGGTTGGCCGGTCTTCCGTAATGATCCACAAACCGTAGCGCCGACAGGTGGTGTTCGGTGAGTCCGGACAGCGACCCCGTGCGTTCAAAATTCGTGAATCCCTCGCCATGGGCCACAGGGACGGGAATTCGAGACCCTGTCATCCCTTTGAGAAGAATGGACGGCGAGTTCAGGACTTCCAACGTGGCGTACCGGGCCTCAAACTGCTCGATTTTATTTCGGGTAAAGCGCGGCCAGTCTTCAGCGCCCGGAATGATGTCCTTGAGCAACGATACCATTTGGCATCCATTGCACACGCCCAGGGTAAAACTGTCGGGTCGGTGAAAGAACGTCCGAAACATCTCGTTCAAACGCTCGTTGAACAGGATGCTTCGAGCCCACCCTGCGCCTGCGCCCAATACATCGCCGTAGGAGAAACCGCCGCAGGCTACCAAGCCGGCGAAATTAGCCAGATTGACCCGGTTTGAATGCAGGTCGGTCATATGAACATCCACGCTGGTGAATCCGGCGCGCTCAAAGGCGGCGGCCATCTCCATGTGGCCATTGATTCCCTGTTCGCGCAGTATCGCCACCTTGGGTCGCGTGCCCTTTATGATGAAGGGGCGACCCGGGTCGTAGGTTAATTGAAAAGACAGTCCGGGGTTTGACTCATCCTTCAGAAGATCACCTTCCTCCCGGACGCAATCTGCATTGTCTCGCCGCGACTGTATTTCAAAGGTCAGTTCGGACCATATCTGCTTCAATCTTGCGATCCCTGACTGGTAAACAAGGGTGTCGCCCATTTCAATGGTGAGCGCCTTGTCGGCGGAAGGACTGCCCAGAATGGAGGCTATTTCGCCAATGGAATGGCGCTTCAGAATCTCATTCACGCGCGGGATATTCCGATCCGTGACTTGAATCACCGCGCCGAGTTCCTCGCTGAAGAGGACGGCAAGCGGATCCTCTCCCAGTTCATCGATCCGCACCCGGATTCCATGATGGGCGCCGAAGGCCATTTCCGCCATGGTGACAAACAGGCCGCCGTCAGAGCGGTCGTGGTAAGCCAGCAACAGGCCCTCGGACACCAGTTCCTGAAGGGCGCAGAAGAAATGAACGAAGTCCTCCGGCGAATCAAGGTCAGGCGCCGAGGAACCGACCTGATTATAGACCTGGGCCAGCGCCGAGGCGCCAAGCCTGTTCTTTTTCCGGCCCAGGTCGAGGAGAATCAGAACCGAATCAGAGTCCGGCTTTAATTCAGCCGTGACGGTTTTACGCACATCCAGAACTGAAGCGAAGGCGCTGACAATCAGGCTGAGCGGGGCAATCTGGCGTTCGTCCTTCCCCTTGGAATCCTTCCACGTTGAGCGCATGGAGAGCGAATCTTTGCCCACGGGAATCGAGATGCCCAGTTTCGGACAGAGTTCCATTCCCACGGCCCGAACCGTGTCGTAGATGGCGGCATCCTCGCCCGCCTCGCCACACGCGCACATCCAGTTGGCGGAGAGCTTGACATTGCCAATGGGCCCCGTGAGCACACTGGCGATGTTGGTGAGCGCCTCGCCAACGGCCATTCGGCCAGAAGCAGGCGCGTTGAGCAACGCGATGGGAGTGCGTTCGCCCATGGCCATAGCCTCACCCTGGTAACCATGATAGGTTGCCACCGTGACAGCGGCATCAGAAATCGGAGTCTGGAAGGGGCCGGTCATCTGATCCCGCGTTACCATCCCGGTAACGGTTCGGTCGGTAATGGTGATCAGGAAGTTTTTGTTCGCCACGGCAGGCAAACGGAGAACGCGTTCGGCCGCCTCTGCCAGATCCATTCCGGACAGGTCGAGATCGGCATGTGTCTCGTTGAAACGGGTGACTTCGCGCAGCATTTTGGGAGGTTTTCCCAGAATGACGTTGAGATCGATATCGATCGGATCATTCTTGAAATGGGTGTCATGCAGAACCAGTCGTTTATCCGCAGTGGCTTCGCCGATGATCGCGGCCGGACAGCGTTCGCGCCGGCAAAGCGCCATGATGCGGTCGAGATTCTCGGGCGCCACGGCGAGTACATAGCGCTCCTGGGCCTCGCAGCACCAGATTTCCATGGGGCTCATGGACAACTCTTCATTGTGAATTTTGCGTAGTTCAAACCGGCCACCCGTCTCAGCAACGAGTTCCGGGCACCCGTTGGAGAGGCCGCCGGCGCCAATGTCATGAATACTCAGGATCGGATTATCGTCGTTCATGGCAATACATGAATTCAGGACTTCCTGACAGCGGCGCTGGATTTCGGCGTTGTCTCGTTGAACGGAGTCGAAATCAAGGTTCTCGGCATTGCTCCCGCTACCCATGGAGGAGGCGGCGCCTCCGCCCAGCCCGATTCGCAGGGCAGGGCCCCCCAACTGGATGATAGGGGCGCCTTTATGGATCGGCTTCTTGGGAATATGACGCCGCTTGATGTTCCCCAACCCTCCCGCCGTCATGATGGGTTTGTGATACCCGCGGTAGCGGTTGTTGTGGCGGTGTTCATACGTTCGGAAGATTCCCGTCAGTTGGGGTCGTCCGAACTCATTACCGAATCGGGCGCCTCCCAAGGGTCCATCCGTCATGATTTCCAGAGGCGTGGCAAGACGATCCGGGAAATCAGCATAGTCCTGCTCCCATGGCATCAGATAGCCGGGAATGCGCAGGTTGGAGACCAGAAACGCGGATAGACCGGCCTTCGGTCGGCCGCCGACGCCGGTGGCGCCTTCGTCTCGGATTTCGCCGCCGACACCGGTCGCGGCGCCGGGATAGGGCGAAATGGCGGTGGGGTGATTATGCGTTTCGACCTTCATGAGGATGTCGATCTGCTCGGGCAGCGCCCCGTAATGGTTGGATCCACCCGGGTGGACCTCGAACCAGTTACCGGGGAATCCTTCCATCACCGCGGAATTATCCTCATAGGCCATCAGGGTTCCTTCCGGATGAAGCCTGTGTGTGTTGCGGATCATGTCAAAAAGACTCATGTCTTTCCGTTCGCCATCGATGATCCAATCGGCCCGGAATATTTTGTGTCGGCAATGTTCAGAATTCACCTGCCCGAACATCACCAGTTCAACGTCGGTTGGATTACGTTTCAACTGGGTGTAAACGTGGAACAAATAGCGGATTTCCTCGTCAGACAAAGCCAGACCCAGGGAGGTATTGGCCCGTTGGAGCGCCGGTAACCCGCCGTCGAGGATATTCACGGTGACGAGCGGGGCGGGGGGGATGTGGGAGAATATATCCGAAACATCAGCATAGACGCCTTCCGTCATCCGGTCATGAATCAGGGGGAAGGCCGCCGTGGCGTTCGACAGGGTGACAGGAGTCCCGTCGATGGACATGAAACGGTAAAGAACTCCATGTTCAACCCGCAGGACGTGCTCCAGGCCACAGTTGTGAAAAATGTCGGTTGCCTTGGAAGCCCATGGAGAGAGAGTTCCCTTGCGGGGGGTCACGAAAAATCCCTCCGCGCAGACGGGGGGGATGGTGATCGCAGTATCAATCAGGGCAGCTACCCGCGGCCAGAGTTCGTCCACAAAATCCGGAGCCGTCTCGATCATAAAGATAGCGTGAGCCTCGATCGAGGCGACGTGGCAACGGGGTAGCGCCTCGGCCACGCGGCGGGTCAGGCCGGAAAGACGGAAGGCGGAGAAGACCGAGCCTCCCTTGAAGACATGCAAATGGGCAGTAGTCATGAAGATGTCGGGTGCTTGTTGGTGATCAGGGGTTTGGGTTGTTGATTATAGACCTTGGAATAGGGAACGACGGAATGCGTCAGCCAGACATTGCCGCCAATCTCAGAGCCTGCGCCGATGGTTGTTTCCCCGCCCAGAATGGTGGCGCCGGCGTAAATCGTGACATCATCTTCAACGTTGGGATGGCGCTTGATCCCCTTGATGGGATTGCCATCCTTATCCTTTGGAAAACTGAGAGCCCCCAGCGTCACACCCTGGTAGAGTTTGACGTGTTTCCCAATGCGGGTGGTCTCGCCGATCACCACGCCAGTGCCATGGTCGATAAAGAAACCAGGGCCGATGGTGGCGCCGGGATGGATATCGATGCCCGTCTGGGAGTGGGCGTGCTCCGACATGATCCTGGGAATGAGGGGAACATGCTCATGATAAAGGACATGGGCGATGCGATGCACCATGATCGCCTGCACGCCGGGGTAACTCATCACCACCTCCATGACCGAACGGGCCGCCGGATCGCCCTCATAGGCGGCGGAAATATCCTGCTGCAGTATTTGTTTGATTTCGACAAGCGACCCGAGAAGATGGGTGACAGCGAGCGTGGCTTTTTCGGCGCAGTCTCCGCAGTCCTTGCATTGATCAAACTCGCATTGATATTGGAAGGCGTGCTCAATCTGTTCCGACAGGGTTGCGCTGACCGAGCGGAGGCGCTCTTCGATGGAACCCTGCATTTGCTCAACAGGCATGGGTTCCCGGCTGTGGCACCCCGGAAAAAGTACGGCAATGAGGTGGTCAAGGGCCTGATAGATGGCGGTGCGTCCGCTGAGCGTGAACCCCTTGGTTGTACTGGACGAGAGAGAGCACTCCTTGCAGGCGCTCAGCATGCGGGCAATGACCTTGATGTCGGGTTCAGGAATGACTTTGTTGTTCATGACGGCTCCGATCTTGCGTGGATCAATCAGGGTCTGGCAATGTTAACGAGGATTCTTTCGGCTCCAAGATTCCGGAATCCAGCCGCCACGAGGATGCGACTGAACGGATTTCCGGTCAAGGGAATGATTGTTTTCACCCGGATGTTATCCTGGCGGCAGAGATTCAGAAAATCCCGCCAGGTGGCCATATGAATATTGGGAGTGTTGTACCACTCGAAGGGAAGCGCCTTGGTTTTGGGCATGCGCCCCGTCATCCCCAGCACCAGACGGTTGTACCAGTTCGCGAAATTGGGAAAACTGACGATTCCCTCCCTGGCAATCCTGAGCATCTGGTGCAGCACTTCTCGAGGTTGCCGAACAACCTGGAGCGTCTGACTGAGAATGACATAATCGTAAGAATGATCCGGGATCATGGAGAGATCCTCGTCGATATCGCCCTGAAGGACATCAAGTTTCTTGTTCATCGCCGAAATGAGATGGTGAAGATTGATGTCCACCCCCATGCCGGACGTGTGGCGGTTGGCGGCCAGGAGCGAAAGAAGATCTCCATCTCCGCAACCCAGATCCAGGACGCGTGTGCCCGGCTCGATCAGGTTCGCGATACGTTCGTAGTCATCCCGCTTCACGGCAACAGGACTGGTGGACGAGCAGTCCGGGCAGCCTCCGATAAAGGTGCAGATCATCTGCGACAGGTGCTCGATGTCAACGAGGAACGCGTCATGCCCGTAGGGCGCCTTGAGGAGACAATAGGACACGGGTTTCCCGATTTGAACCAGGGCGGAGGCAATTTCCAGAGACTGTTCGGGCGGAAAGAGCCAATCGGAACTGAGGGCAACCACCAGAAAACGGGCTTTCACCTTTTGAAAGGCGGTTTTAAGGTCGCCGTATTTCTCAACCAGGTCATAACTATCCATGGCATGAGTGATATGGAGGTAGGAATTGGAGTCAAACCGCTCGACGAATTTTTCGCCCTGGTGTTGGAGATAGCTTTCCACCTCGAAACGCGTACTGAAACGTTCCTCGCGGGCAAGTTCCTTTTTCTTTCGTCCGAACTTGCGAGTCATGATTTCCGGAGAAAGGTAGGTGATGTGGCCCAGCATACGGGCCGCCGCCAGTCCGTCCTTCGGACGTCTCCCCGAACCATAGTAATTACCGTCCAGCCAGCCGGGATCGTTGGTGATCATTTCCCGGCCGACAATGTCAAAGGCCAGCGCCTGGGTCGAGAGCGAGGCGGCCGACGCGACGCAAATGCAGTGTTTGGGAACATCTGGATAGCGAAGGCTCCATTCCAGAACCAGCATACCGCCGAAGGAGCCACCGACAACGGCGTGCAGGGAAATAATGCCAAGGTGTTTCAGAAACAGGTGCTGCGTGTCGACGATATCCCCGATGGTGATGGAAGGAAATTGTGCGCCATACGGCTGGCCGGTGGCCGGATTGAGGGAGGCCGGACCGGTTGTTCCCTTGCAGCCGCCGAGGATATTGGCGCAAATCACATGGAAGCGGTTCGTGTCGAGTCCCTTTCCGGGGCCAATCATATCATCCCACCAACCCGGGGTTTTATCCTCGGGCGAATGATACCCCGCGGCATGGGCATCTCCCGTAAGCGCGTGACAGATAAAAACCACATTATCCCGGGAAGAATTCAGTTCCCCATAGGTTTCATAGGCCACGGTCAGTTCAGGTAGAACCCCGCCATTTTCCAGAGTCAATCCGCCTGGGGGGAGCGGGATCTGGACGGTTCGGGTCTCGATTAACCCAATGGATTGGTCTCGGTTAAAGGTTTTCATGATTTCCCGTCACTCCGTGAACCTCTTTTTCTAGTGGCAGACGGGGAAAAAGTCAATGGCGGTTCTGATGTTTCCGCCATAATCCAGGCGAGATAGGAGGGGAATCCGGTCTCGATGGGGATGACCACGATCTCGGGGATCTCATACAGGTGGTGAATCCTGATATACTGTTGAAGGGGGCGCACCAGGCTGGCGCGGGTCTTGCAGAGCAGGATCAACTCATGCCCGGATTCGACCTTTCCCTTCCACCAGTAGACGCTCCGAATCGGCCAGAACTGGACGCAGGCGGCCAACCGTCCCCTGACAATGGCCTCCGCCATGGCGACGGCCTGAGCGTCGCCGGCCACAGTGGTCATCACACACTTGTATTTCTCCCTGGACATAGGTGTCATCCTTCACACACCAACAGGGATTGGTACATTTGAATGATCCGGTCAGTCATGGCCTCAAAAGAAAAATGGGAACGACTCCGTTGCCGACTGTTTTCCCCGTGGACGTGAGCCTGTGTTGCATCCGTGGCATAGCGCCTGATGGCCTCGGCGAGGGCATCAGGATTCCCAGGCGGGACACACTGGCCTGACACACCGTCCTCAACCAGTTCCACCATGCCTCCGACGGCCGAGACGATGGGGGGGATACCCATGCACATGGCTTCCATGACGGCTTTTGACAGTCCCTCATTCTTTAGCGTCGGCATGACAAAACAGTTGCATGCCCCGATTAGTTCGGGCGCATCCATTCGGAAACCGGCAAGGTGAACGCGATTCCTGACGATCTCGTCTCCCCAAAGGGACTTTAACTCATGGTCGTTATTATGTCCGACGAGCAACAGGTGCACGGGAAGATCCGAAGCCAGTCGTCGTATCGCCTCAATCAAAATAGGAACCCCCTTGATGGGACGGGTGTTGGCGGTACACCCGATTACCATGGCGTTGTCGGGTATCCCGAATTGTCGCAACGTCTCGCGGGGCGCCGCTCTGAACCAGGCGGGATCGTGGCCCTTGTAGATTTGAACCAGGCGGTCAGGCGGCAGTCCGAATGAACGAAGATAGTTCTGTACAGCCATGGACAGGCAGACGATTCTATCCACCTTGGGATTCAGAATGGCCAGATAGGCGGACGGATCCCAACGGTGAAGATGCCCCATGGTGCCGCAATATCCAATACGCAGGACTGATATTCCGATGGATGCCAGCAGGGTGTTTGAGAGGGCCCTTCCGTTGAACGCATGAACGATGTCATAGTCCCCGGCTTTGAGGAATCCCCTGATTGTTCGGATGGCGGTTCCGTCGATTCTGGCCCCCATTTTGAGGTGCGTCATGGGAAACTGCATCTCCTTGAGGACATCAAAATAGGGGGATGTGGTGTCACAGAGAAGATCGACCTCGATCCCTCTTGCCGCGAGTTCAGGGAAAAGATGGGCCTCCGGCCGTTCCCCGACGCCTGCTACCAGTAGAATTTTCATAGTGATTCAGAACGAAGGACAGATCATCCCTGTAGCATCCATGACCGTCAAGAGGAACTTCTGAGGAAAACGCTTTATGAAGGGGGACTCTTAAGTTAATGTAACGGCTTTGGACTTACGACTGTGAGTAACATTATGCATGGAAAGAATAGAATAAGGATCCTCTCGGGGATCCAACCTTCCGGGAAACTTCATCTGGGGAACTACTTTGGCATGATGAAGCCGGCGTTGGAACTGCAACAGCACGGGGATGCCTTTCTGTTCATCGCGGACTATCACGCCTTGACCACGGTATCGGATCCCGAGGTCATCCGCCGGAACACTCGTGATGTCGCTCTGGATTTCCTGGCCTGCGGCCTGGATACGAAGCGAACCGTGTTCTTTCGCCAGAGTGATGTCCCTGAAGTTCTGGAACTGTCCTGGCTTCTTTCCATCGTGACCCCCATGGGGCTTCTTGAGCGTTGTCATTCCTACAAAGACAAAGTGGCGAAAGGACTTGCCGCCTCTCATGCCTTGTTTTCCTATCCGGTCGTGATGGCCGCAGATATTCTTCAAGTGCAGGCTACTCTGGTTCCGGTTGGCAGGGATCAGAAGCAGCATGTTGAGGTGACCCGCGACATTGCCGTCAAATTCAACCAGCAGTTCGGCGAGGTCTTTACCGTGCCCGCCCCGGTTATCCGCGATGACGTTGCGGTCGTGCCCGGCCTCGATGGACAGAAAATGTCGAAGTCCTATCATAACACCATTGATCTCTTCGGCTCAGAGAAGGACACCAAGGCGAGGGTGATGCGCGTTGTAACGGACAGCACCCCTTTGGAGCAGCCCAAGGATCCGGCGACCTGCAACGTCTTTGCCTTATACAAATTATTCGCTTCCGACGTGGAACTCCGTGATATGGAGTCCCAATACAGGGCTGGCGGATTTGGGTATGGAACGGCCAAAAAAGCGTTATTTGAAAAAGTCTGGACCCATTTTGCGCCGTTCCGGGATAGACGGGCCGAACTGGAACGCGACCCGGGTTACTGTGACATCGTCCTCAGGGAGGGCGCAGAACGGGCACGGGTTGAGGCGCGGAAAACACTGGCCGCAGCCCGCCGTGCGGTGGGGTTGGAATGAGAAGGGAAGGGGCATGACGCAAGTGGTCGTTCAGGACGATTATAAAGTGCAACTCGATGTATTCGAGGGGCCGCTCGATCTTCTCCTCTATTTGATCAAAAAGGATGAGGTGGATGTCTATAACATCCCCATCGAGCGTGTTACCAAGCAGTACATGGAGTATCTCTCGCTCATGAAATTGCTGGATTTAAACATCGCCGGCGAATTTATCGTCATGGCCGCCACGCTGATGATGATCAAGAGCCGCATGTTGCTCCCCGTCGATGAGCGGCCGGAAATGGAGGACGAGGAGGACGATCCCCGGTGGGAACTCGTAAAACAACTTGTTGAATACAAGAAGTTCAAGGAGGCGGCGTCCCACCTTCAGAACCGGGAATATTTACAGGAGAACGTCTTTACCCGGGGCGGGGATCTCGGTATAGCCGCCGAACCCGAAGCCGGTGTGGGGTTGGGGGATGTCAGCCTGTTTGACCTGATTTCCGCCTTCAACGAGGCCTTGAAGAAAGTCAAAATCGAGGATTTTGGGGAGATCTATGACGAGAAGTTTACGGTCGTCGACAAGATCGAATTCGTACTGGGCATCCTCAAGGAAAAAGGCAGGGCTTCCTTTTCAAGTTTGTTTGAGATGGCGGCCTCCCGAAATGAGATTGTGTGTACCTTTCTGGCTATTCTGGAACTCATCCGGCTCAGACAATTGGTCGCCCAACAGGACGGGGATTTTGGCGATATCGTCATTGCAAAAGAATTGGAAACGTAAGGGAATTGAGGCATGGAAACAACGACAACCGGGTTACAACAGATTCTTGGCGCCATCATTTTTGCCGCGCGCCAACCGATGACGCCGACCGCCGTTCGCAAGGTGCTCCAGGAAACGGCGGACATCAACAGTGAGGATGCGGCCCTGTACGGCGGAGTCAAGGAGGCCGAAATCAAGGCCTGTCTGCAACAGATCAAAGCGGAATGCGAGACGGCCTTGCTTGGGGTGCATCTGATTGAGAGCGCCGAGGGTTTCCGTTTTCAGAGCGATCCCGTCGGAGGTCCCTGGGTACGGCACATGCTGAATGTGGGCAAGCCCACACGTTTATCGCGCCCCGCATTGGAGACCCTGGCCATTATTGCCTATCGCCAACCCATTTCCCGCGCGGAACTCGAGGGGGTTCGCGGTGTGGCGGTTGACCATGTCATCCGCCTGCTGATGGAAATGCAACTCATCAGAAT
Organism: uncultured Verrucomicrobiota bacterium; assembly: GCA_964355415.1. Taxonomy (GTDB): domain Bacteria; phylum Verrucomicrobiota; class Kiritimatiellia; order CAIKKV01; family CAITUY01; genus JAABPW01. The sequence goes on from CAYHEL010000007.1 coordinate 13,787, forward strand.
TGTCGGTCGTAGTGAGTTGCCAGGCCGCCCGATGCTCTACGGCACAACGGCGCTTTTCCTTGATCATTTCGGGCTGAAGGAACTCAGGGAACTTCCGGGCATCACGGAGTTGGCGCGTATGGACGCCATGCGACAAAAACAGGAGCAGTCCGTCGCCGCCACTCAGGAAGCGCCCCCCATGCCCGATCCCTCTGATCTTGCCAACCCGTCTGACGCGACAACCGACAACGAGGAACTCGACGACGAGGACGATGAGGAGGAATCATGACCTTGGAATCGCTACGACAGAAAATCGATGAGATTGATGCCCGACTCATCAGACTCTTGAATCAACGAACCGGCCACGCTCTCGAGATCGGGAGACTTAAGCAGAAGAACGGGAAGGGAATCTATGCTCCGGCGCGGGAGAAGGAGGTGCTGGCCCGCGTGGCTTCGCTGAACAAGGGCCCCCTTACGGATAAGTCGCTCAGAGCGCTCTACCGCGAAATTATGTCTGCGGCATTGTCCCTTGAGAAGAACCTCAAGGTGGCCTATATGGGCCCGCCTTCCACCTTCTCACATCAGGCGGCGCGAGGCCGGTTTGGCGGCAGTGTGGAGTATCTGTCCTGTGAAACCATCAGCGACGTTTTTGATGCCGTGGAGAAACGAATGGCCGATTACGGGGTGGTGCCAGTCGAGAATTCGACGGAAGGCGCCGTCACGTTCACGCTGGATCGACTCACGGAGACCTCCCTGAAAATATGCGCGGAACTGTACATCCCGATTTCGAACTGTCTTCTCGCCAGGACGCCCCGTGATCATATTGAGAAACTGTACAGTCATCCGCAAGTCCTCGGCCAGTGCCGGCAATGGTTGCAGAGGGAGATGGCGGGAGTCGAACTGATTCCGGTGGCGAGCACGGCCCGCGCCGCCGAACTGGCGTCCAGGGAAAAGAATGCAGGAGCGCTCTCCAGCCATCTGGCGGCTGAAATCTACGGGCTGACAATCCTGGAGTCCGACGTTCAGGATCTGAGCGGAAATACAACGCGTTTCCTGGTGATCGGCCACGACGAAAACAAGCCGTCGGGAGAGGACAAGACATCTTTGCTTTTTGCCGTTCAGCACAAGGCCGGGGCGCTCTATGGAGCGCTGGAGTCGTTTAAGAAATTCAACCTGAATATGACCAAGATTGAGTCCCGGCCAAGCCGCAGCAAACGATGGGAGTATTTCTTCTTTGTTGATGTGGAAGGCCATGCGGAGGATGCCCGGGTCAGGAAGGCCATGGCGGACATCTCCCGCCATTGCGCCCTGATCACCATTCTGGGCTCCTATCCGGTCGCCAACAGGGAATAAGTAACGGGTGTGGGTTCGTGAAGGGAGGCAATCGATGACATTTAAGGATATAGCAAACCCCTGGGTGGCGGGTCTCGGCGTCTATGAACCCGGGCGACCCATCGAGGACGTGGCTCGGGAACTTGGTTTTGATAACGCCAACCGCATCATCAAACTGGCCTCCAACGAGAATGCCCTGGGTCCGTCGCCAAAGGCAATGGCCGCGATTCGAAAAGCCGCGCGGCAAATGCACCTGTATCCTGATGGAGGCGCCTTTTATCTACGGGAGGCGCTGAGTCGGAAATTGACTGTGTCGCCGGATCAAATCGTCATCGGGTCGGGTAGCAATGAGTTGATCGAGTTTATCGGGCATGTCTTCCTTGATGCTTCAACGAACATAGTGATGGCCGACAGGGCATTTGTCGTCTACAAGTTGGTGGCCGATATGTTCCGCGCCCGAACCATCAAGGTTCCCATGAAACACTTTACGCATGACTTGGACGCCATGTTGAACGCCATTACCCCGGAGACCCGGGTTGTGTTCGTGGCGAATCCCAATAATCCGACGGGAACAATGGTCGGTCAGCCCGCCCTGGATGCCTTTATGAACAAAGTTCCCGATCATGTTGTTGTGGTTTTCGATGAGGCCTATATTGAGTTGCTTCAACCCGAGGATCAGCCCGATTGCCTGCGTTATATTCGCGAAGGAAGGAATGTGATCGTACTGCGGACGTTCTCAAAGACCTATGGATTGGCCGGATTGCGGATCGGGTATGCGATTGCCCCGGCGGACTGTATCTCCCTGATGCTTCGGGTTCGCCAGCCATTTAATACCACCGCCATCGCTCAAATTGCCGCAAGGGCTGCGCTGGAGGATGATCAGCATGTCGCGAAGACCCGGGCCATGATGCGGGAGGGATTGGATTATTTTGAAGCCTCGTTCCGTAAACTGAGATTGGATTTTGTCCCGTCCTTTGCCAATTTCATCTTAGTCAAGGTCGGACAAGGCCGGAAGGTGTTTGATCTCATGCAGCGGGCCGGTGTCATTGTTCGCGCCATGGATCCCTATGGTCTTCCGGAGTACATCCGGATTACCGTCGGCATCCAGTCTGAAAACAGGCGTTGCATGAGGGTGTTGAAGAACGCGCTTAAATCTGTTGCGTCCGCGTCATGAGAATACAGGACTGAAATGAAACGTGTGGCCATAATCGGGGTTGGTTTGATGGGAGGGTCGCTGGGTCTGGCGCTTAAACGACGCGGACTGGCGGAAGTCAGCCTCTATGCCCGGCGCGAGGAAACCCGTCAATTAGCCATCACGATGGGTGCGGCGGACGCGGTATTTGACACCCCTGGAGCCGCCTTACGGAAGTCTGACGTGGCTGTCTTCTGCCTGCCGATTTGTAGTATCCCCGATGTCGCAAAGGCGTGCGTGTCTGATTTCGAGCCGGGGTGTATCGTCACGGATGTCGGTAGCACGAAGGCCGTCATGGCACGGAACATGCGGGATATATTTATGAATACGGACTGCGTTTTCGTGGGTAGTCACCCGATGGCGGGCTCGGAGAAGACCGGATTGGAATTCGCTCGCTCCGACCTGTATCAGGGCGCCGTCACGGCGATCACCCCGTTACCCATGACTCCGGAAGATGCCATTGAGACGGTTGTCAAACTGTGGAACGGGGTGGGGGCGAAGGTTGTCAGGGTGGACGCCGGTGAGCATGATACTCTTGTCGCAAGAACCAGTCACCTTCCTCACCTGATCGCCGCCCTTCTGGTTTCAACGGCGGGCCGCGAGGTCTCGTCGGCGCAGAAGTCTTTCTGCGGCCCTGGGTTCAGGGACTCCACCCGTATCGCGGCAGGATCCCCGGATATCTGGCATGACATTGTGAAGACGAACCGGGCCGACATTCTCACTGAACTTCGACACTATGACGCCTCGCTGAGCGATTTGATTGGTTTGCTGGAGCGAGAAGACTACGAAGGCGTCAGGCTGACTCTTCAGAAGGCAAAACTGTTACGTCACGACCTGCTTGATTAACACCGATTGTGAGCCTCTTCAGGCCAATTAACAGCCAAAGGCGACTTATAAACAATGTCGCATAATATATCTTATGTCTAGTACAGTCGTGAGAGAAAAGCCCATTTCATTGAGATTATTGAAATTAGGGCTGCAACTGATAAACCTGCTTCACCGTCTTGCCCCCTCGCTCCACCTCGAGGACGACCGCGTTCAGTTGATCCTTGAGAAACTGGTCAATGAACGCCTCGGCCCGGCGTCGATTGGTCATGGGGAATGAATTGACTGACCGGACAATGTCGCCTTGCTGGAGTCCAACGGCGGCAAAAAAATCCTTTTCTCCCTCAAGACCCACCACGTAACCGGTAATCTTGTTTTGCTCATCCCTCACAGGCTTCATGGTGTCGAACACGGCAACCATCCGGTCAGGCTCGTCAAGGAGTTCCTGATAGTAGTCCATTATGGGTTTGCGACTGAACTTCCAGCGGTTCTCCTGGATCTGTATGCATCCGAGCTTATTGGTAGCGCCCACTTGATCCGGCACCTGATTCGTCGTCGTGACCGGTTCTACCGTGCGCGCCCTGACGGCGAATTCGACCCACAATTCCTTCATCCCTGAAGGCGTCTGAAGGATGACGTGATCAAGAAATATTTTATCAACCGTGGTATCCTCCAAACGTTCACCTTCGCTGACAATATACTGATCCCGTTTCACCACATCATCTAGAATGGCCCGCCGTTGAGAGTCTCCCGCGCCATCGATGAAAAACGTTCCGGCCAGACGAAAACGATCCTGCCCGATCTGCCCTGGCGTCACCCCGGAGCGCTTGTCCGGTCGCGCCTGAAAAGCCATCCACAGTCCACCGGTCACCGACGTTGAAGAACGATCCTGCCCCGACATAAACACCGGTGAGGCGATGTCCTCCATGGTAAAAGGAGGACGACAGAAAAGACGTCCGAGATAAAGCGCCAGGAAAGCGCCGCCGACCACGGTGGCAATCACCGTCCATCGAGCAACATTCTGATATCGGAAGGCAGAGGGCATAAGCCGGATTTTGTTTCCCGCGAACGGGATCAGTCATTTATCTAAGCGATCAACCCGAAACCGCGTGCCGCTTTCGCGACAACATGAGGCGGGTCACCTCAGATTTCCTATTTGATCTTGCTCCGGGCGGGGTTTGCCATGCGGCGGTCATTACTTTCCGCCCGGTGGTCTCTTACACCACCTTTTCACCCTTACCCCGTCCCGCTCTTTCGATCAGGCCGTGGCGGTATTATCTCTGTGGCACTTTCCGTGACCTCCCCTTAACGGGAAGCCCCCGGGCTTGTTAGGCACCGGCGCCCTACCCTGCGGAGTCCGGACTTTCCTCTCCCACCCGCTTGCGCGAGTCTGAAGCGACCGAACGCCCTCCGCCTTCCGACATCAGAACATCCTAAAATAACATTCTTCCGCAGTATCCGCACGCCACCACGTCAACCTGTTTTCTGGCGTCATGACAGATGTACGGGGGCAGTTTCATATGACATCCGCCGCAGGTGCCGTTGTCTTCGACCGGCACCAGGACTTTGTCCTTCTTGTTCTTGAACATTCTGTCATATTGGCGCAAACGCGTATCATCCACATCCGCAGCCAGGAGGGCCCGTTTTTGTCTAACGTCCTCAAGTTCTCGTTTAATCTCACCGGCTCGATCATCTATGGCGGCAACTTCATGTTTGACCCCCCCCTCTTCTTCCTTCAGGGCGGCCTCGCGAATCTTCACATCGGCCAAGGCTGTCTCCACGGTTTCCATGATCTCCAAAACCCGATCCTCGGTCTCGCGGATGGATTTCTCAACCGCGTTGATTTCCTTCTCCATGGCGCGGAATTCCTGATTGTTCTTGAGCTGCATCTGTTGCTCGCGAAACTTTCGGATTTTGTCGCGGAAGGACTCGATTTCCAATTCCGTTTTTTTGATCTCTGCCTGTCGCACCTTATGAACGTCCTTGGCCTTGAGCACCGCCTGGCGATGATCATCCAACATGGAATCAATGGCGGCTTTACGCAAAGGGATGTCCGTCAGTTCTTTTTCATATTTCAAGATCCTCAGGTCATGATCCTGAAGTGTCAGCAGTTTCTCGATTAACGGTGTCATAATGTCTCCCGCAACCTTGCGTTGGAAAAATTGCGTGGCACTATCTCACACCCGTGAAGGCAAGTCAATCGCGGCCTCAAAACCATCCTGCCCTGTCTCGTCCCTCAGCGGTCATGGGATCACAAACAGCATGACGCTCAAAAAATGACAGAGGCTACCGGTGAGGACAAAGACATGCCAGATGGCATGATTGTAGGGAATGCGGTGTTGCAGATAGAACAGGGTTCCCCCCGTATAAGACACCCCGCCCGCCAACAACCACATCAGGCCTCCCAGCGGGAGGCTCGCACAAAGCGGGCGTATTGCGATGACAACAATCCACCCCATTCCAATGTAGATCAGTGTGGAAACCAGCTTGAACCGACCGGCAAAGAAGACCTTGAATACAATCCCGGCAAAGGCCAGGCTCCAAATGACACCGAACAACGTCCAGCCCCACGGCCCGCGCAGGGAAACCAGCAGAAAAGGGGTGTACGTTCCGGCAATCAGCAAATAGATGGCCGAGTGATCAATAATCTTAAGGATGCGTTTGACGCGCGGCCAGGGCAGACTGTGATACAGGGTTGAGGCCGCGAAAAGAAGCACCAGGGTAGCGCCATAGATCGTGCAGGACACAACGTGCCAGGCCGTTCCTTTCAGGGCCGCAAACACAACCATGACCGACAAAGCCGCCAAGGACAGCAAAAAACCGATGCCATGGGTCACACTATTGGCGATCTCTTCGGGCAACGAATAGGATTTCGGTTCGTCGGACATAGTTATCTGCCGCTCTAAGATCGTCTTTCAGCGCCTCTATTTGGGCCCAATAAACAGGACTGTCAACCCGCATTCAACCACGCTGACGCCGCCGTATAGACCTGATCAACGGAAATGGATTCCATCGCCGAACGCGCTTCCGGGGAATCTCGGGGAATGTCTCGTGACCGCGTAACACCCTCGGCAAGAATCAGTGTCTTCCGCGTGCCGACCGGTGCTGTCTTGACGGGATCAGTCATTCCAAAAATG
>CAYHEL010000008.1:0-13684 GCA_964355415.1 uncultured Verrucomicrobiota bacterium
CAGCCCTATTTATGGATGCCGGTCTTCCTCTGGTTTCCCTATCTGCTCATGCTGGTCTTCGCCATCCTGTTGTATCGCAGTTGGAAGAGGCGGGGCGGCGATGCCGGATATCAACCGCCGGTCATATCATGAAGAACTTTCAGCCAACTCCGCCCCAGCCGGGTGCGATAGTGCGATTGGAGGGCGAACAGGCATTATGAATCTCACTCCCAAACAACGCATGCTCAACGCCTACCGCGGTGTCCCGGTCGACCGGCCGCCGGTGGCGCCGGAGTTCTGGTACTACTATCCCGCGAAGGTGCTCGGGGTCGACATGATCGAGTTTGGAAAGATTCCGTTTCACCGGGCGCTCAAGACCACCTTCGAGAAGTACGGTTGCGAGGGGTGGGGCATTACCGGGTGCGGCGTTCCGGTCGACGGCGTGGAGTGGAAGACGGAAGCCCACTGGCCGGATGCCGACACGGTTGTCCGCCGCCAGACGGTGAGCACGCCAAAGGGAACGCTGACCTCCGCCTCGACCCAGACTCGACACGAACCCGGTTGGACGACCGAACGGTATATCAAGGACTTCGACCGTGACCTGCCCGCGTTCGAGCAGATGACTCTGGGCGGCGACCTCGCCCGTCTTGACCCGGCTGCAGCCGTGAAGGCCTGGACCGAAGTCGGGGAGAGTTACCTTCTGGAAATGGGACTGGGCACGCCCTTTTTCGATTATGTCGCGGAAGGCCGCGAGGGCGGATTCGAAACGGCGGTCATGGACTTCCTGGAGCGGGAACGCGAACTGGACGCCCTGCTCGAACGGTACACGGATTACCAGGTCCGCCGGGTTCGCGCCCTGTGTGAGACAACCCCGTTCGAGAGTTTCTTCATCGGGTGCTCGTGGAGTTGCAACTCGCTGATCGGTCCCGTCCTGTGGCGGCGATGGGACAAACCCTATATCCGGGCCATAGCGGACGAAGTGCACAGGCAGGGCCGACTCCTGCATATTCACTCATGTTCGCGATAATGTCCATTATTCGATGCCGGCGATATTCAGATGGCGGGGATATGTTCGGAACGGTAAATTTAACTTCAAAAAGAACCTCGGATCAAGGAACATTCCGCCATGCCGACTTTTGACTCCCTGCTGTTGCATCGCCGGATCGAACTCGCCCCGGCCTTCGGTGATCCCGAACCCTCGTTCATCGGTGGCGGCCGGGTCGGCGCTGGCGGATTGCCGGATGGCGCCTGGGATTATTTGATCGGACCGACGTATTCGTCACCGAACTTCCTGGTCGAGGAACGCCTGTTTATCGGCTGGCGGGGCGGTCGCAACCGCGCCGTGGCTCCGCCGATGTACCGGGTGCGCGGCAGCGGACTGCTGGCTGGCCATCAGCGCATTGGCGATCTGGAGGTGGAATGCTGGGAATGCGCACCTTGGGATGGCCGCGAGGTTCTGCGCATTGTCGCGGCGACGAATCGTGGTGCCGACACCGTGCGGGCGGTGCGGGTGCAGGCGGCGGTACGGCCGGCCGACGCCGCTGCCATCGTGGGCAACCAGCTGGAAATAACCTTGCCGGTCGGCACTCAGAGCTACGGCGGCGAATGTCCGAGTTGGGCCGAACGCCGGGCCCGGATGGCCTGGAATCGTCCGGCGACAATCACCGACGATGGGCGCGACAACGGTAACTCCAGGCTCGCCCGGGGGTTCTTCCTGACCTGCGCTCTCGGCGATCTGGCGCCGGGAGAGACGGTGGTGGCGGCCCTGACGCATCACCTCGATGAAGGCGGCGAATCCCTGATCGCGCCGCCGCCATTGGATCCTGCGGCGGTGGTCGCCAGCGAACTGGCTGGCTGGGAACGTTGGTTCTCGACAGCGATCAGAGCCGTCCGCGAACAGGCGCTGATCGAAGGGCAACTCGCCCAGTTGCGCATGCAGCAGTCCTACGATGGTGGCCTGATCGCCGGCGTGCGGCGGTATGCCTACAGTTATATCCGCGACATGCATGGCGCCGCGCGGGGATTCCTCGCCGCCGGATTCCTCGATGAAGTGGAACGAGAACTCCGTTGGATCGACCGCAAGGTTCGGCGCTTCGGCACCGTGGTCAACGCCAGCGAGATGGGCGCCGATGTGCGCGATTTCGTCGGCGGCCACAAGGGCACGGAACTTCCCGCCTATTACCTGCTGATGGCGACCGGCTTTCTGCGCCGTGGCGGTGCGCGGGCGGTGATCGATGCCTGCCGCGACAGTCTGGCCCTGGCCACGGATCAGCAGATCGAGGTCAGCCAGGCCGATGGCTGGCGCTTTCGCTACAACGGCGACGAGACCGAGCGCTATGTGCCGGTGGTCGATGGAGCGAACTATACTTTTGGCAAGGCGGACTGGGATGGCAAACGGACGTTGTGGTCGATGCCCAGCCACGTCCTGGCCATGGCCTCGTTGACCGCGTTCGCCCGCGAGTTGGCGCCGGGCTGGGGTCTGGATCCGGCGCCGTATCTCCACGCGGTGGAGCGCCTGCGCGCCAGCTTCGCCCCGACATTCCAACCGGATGGGCGGCGCGAACCGGTCTGGACAGTGTTCAGCGATGGTTCCCTGCCCGGCTATCCGGTGCCCAACTACCTGCTGTTCCCAGCCTGGGTCGGAGCGCCCTTCCCAACCAGCGATATCGCCGCCTGGGTGGAATCGGCGGCCAAACACTTTGATCGCGAACGGGGCGCGGTGCCGGTCTGCCCCGGTTCGGTGGAGGGCGCCTGCGGCCACGGGATCGCCCTTCTTCTCTATGGGTTGAAGCGGATCGGCGCCGATCCGGCCCTGATCGCCGAGGTGGAACGCTGCGTTTCCACCCATGGCCAGCTCGGCTGGTTCGGCCTGGTCAGCGAATTCTACGGCCCGGACGGCACCCCGAATCAGCACAACCTCCGCCCCTTCGAGACCGGGCCGCTTATCGAAGCCCTGCTCATGACCACACCTTGATCAGAATTCAAGAGGCAGAATGCAGAACCCAGCGAAACACATTCGACGATTTCGCTCGAAATATCTTTGATTTCAAACGCGGGGATCGTTAGTCTTCCGTCTCTCGCCAAACAAGACACAACAAGATGGATGATCCGGAACGGAGAATCCAGGGAGAACAGAATGCCGCTGCCGAAGAATTATCTGGTTGAGTTGGTTGACCGCCTGAACGACACGCCGATGCAGCGCAAACTGCGCAGACTGGCTCCCATGCCCATCGGGTGCGTCTTCATTCAGTGGCCGGAGATGACCGAGGCGGACATTCGCGGGCATCTCCGAACCATGAAGGAACTGGGATTCACGTGCCTCAAGGGCATCATGTGCTGCCCGGGCACCAGCATGGCATGGGTGCAGCAACTGGCGATCGAGGAGGGATTGTCCCCGTGGTGGTACGACCAGGGCGGGTGGGAGGACATCACGCCCGAACTTCTGGAGCGTCTGGGATTGCCTTCCGATCTCGACATCGACGCGGCGATGGAACACCCGAAGATGCTGGCCCATCAGGAGCAGGTGATGCGGCGGCGGATCGAGAATCAGGCGAAACCCCGGCCCGAAAAAGCCAACAAGGCGAACGTGGCGCTTCCCGGTGATGCCGATCCGGATCCTGCGGCCGTGCCCGGGACGAACGTGGTGGCCAAAGGCGTAAACCTGTTGGTGAAGGACGTCCCCGGCTATGTTGAGTGGCTCCGCACGCAGTACCCGGACGTGGCGGCGCTGAAACATGCCTGGAACTGCTCCAGCAGCAGTCACAGTCCGGCGGCAGCGGCCTGGAAGACCTGGGAGGATGTTGCGGCCGGCCTGTTGTGCTACCCCATGCGCGAGTTCCGCCATCTACGCGACATCCTGCGCTACAAGTCCGACCAGCGCCTCAAACGTCTACGCGATGCGATGCAGGAGCATGAGGCGGAGGATCCGAACGAGCCAACGCGCGCCGGGGGCGAGATTTCCATCTTCCTTCCGCATGCGTCGTCGGGGATCGACATGGAGGGATACGCCGAGACGATGGCCCGGTACGGGTGCTTCTATCCGTCCATGCATCCCTGCTGGCACACGGAGGAGGTCGGTTTCGAACTGGTGCGACCCACCTACATACAGGCGGCCATGTGCGCGGACTGGGCCAAGAATGTCTGGTCTGCGCCGATCGAGTCCTCGGGCGGGCCGCAGTGGTGGTCGGGCGGCGGCAAGGTGCCGTTCGTGGCGGACGCGAGGCCCCTGCAGCCGGCGTTCACGTTCAACGAAAACACCATGACACAACTGATCTTCTCGTACCTGGGCGCCGGATTCCGGGGTTTTGGATTGTGGTGCTGGAATCCGCGCGAGGCAAGTTGGGAGGCGGGCGAATACGGCCTGTGCGACCGTAACAACGCGGTCACACCGCGGGCGAGGAAGGTCGGGGTGATCGGAAAGGCCATGCGGCGCCACCGTCGCGAGTTGTGGGCCGCGCGCAAGGAGCCGCTGGTCGGCCTGTTCCAGGACTGGGAGAACGACGCGATGTGGGCGGCGCTGGCGGTTTCCGGGCGGGATCGCTACCGGATGGAATCGACCTTAGCCCGCATCGGTGCCGCACGGGCGCTGATCAACGCCAACGTCCCGTGGGAACACGTCACCGGGCGGCAACTCGAGCAGGGATTGGCCCCGCGCTACGCCACGATCTACCTGCCGGCGCTGTTGAGCCTTCCGGAGCGGTTGACGCAGATCCTGACGGACTATGTCCGCCAGGGCGGCCGCGTGGTGATGGACATGCCCGGCGCGTGGCTGGATCAGCGGGCGCACCTGGTGGATACGCGGCCGGGAAGCCCGTTCGAGAAACTGTTCGGGGTAGTCCTGCACGAGTACGCCTACTGCAACAACGAACCGTTCTCGATCGGCAAACTGGCCTTGAAGGGTTTCACCGCGGTGATGACGCCCACGACGGCCCGGGTTGCGCAGACGTACGGCAATGGCGCACCGGCGGTCACGGAGAACACGCTGGGTGAGGGCACGGCGGTGATCCTCGGCGTCGAGGCTTCCCTGGGTTGCCACAAACCGGGCAACGCGGATCTGGAGTCCCTGCTCGTGACGACGGCGCTGGGCTCGCGCAGACCGCCGTTCTCCTGCAAGGGGGCGATCGTGTATCGCCTGGCCGCGCCGACGGCCGACCACTACTTCTTGATCAACGACGGCCCGGCCCGATCCGTGACGCTCGACACGGAAGCCTACCGCTATCGGTCGGCCCTGGACGCGGTCACGGGCGAGGCCGTGACGGCGGAGATTGACCTGCCCGCTCACGGTGGCCGGTGGATCCGGTGCGAGAAGAAGGACTGAAAGGAGAGGGTATGAAAGGAGCATTCAGAAAAGGGGAAGACGTTTTCCTGAGAGAGGTGACGATGCCGTCGCTTAAACCCGACGCGATCCGCCTGCGCGGACTTCATTCTGATTGCCAGCGATGTGGGCTTTAACGGCGGGCCCTTCATGTCGCCAGACCAATTTAAGATCTTTGTGACACCCTACCTGGCCAGGCTTTGCCAGCGTATCCGCGATCATGGAATCATTCCCATGTATCACAGCGATGGAATGATCATGCCCATCATCGATCAACTCATGGACGCCGGGGTTGCCGTGCTGCAATCCATCGATCCCATGGCCGGTATGGATATTCGCGTGGTCAAGGAGTTGACCCGTGGACGCATGGCGCTCATGGGCAATGTTCGCTGCGACCATCTCCAACATGGTACGCCGGAGCAGATCACCGAGTCCGCCCTCTACGCCCTGGAACACGGTTCGCCCGGCGGGGGTTACATCTTCTCGTCCTCAAACACCATCTTTGAAGGGGTTCCGGTTCCGAACTACCGCCTGATGCTATCGGTGTTCCGACATTGGTGCGACCAACGGAAGAGTCTGTTTTTATCATAACCTTCACTACGTCAGGAGTTACGAATGAGCATAATCGTCGGCGTCATCGGGTGCGGCTTCATCAGCCAATTCCATTTTTCAGGACTGGCCAAGGCCGGGGCGAAAGTGGCTTGGGTTTCAGACATCAATCCGGAAAGCGCCAGGATCTGGGCCGCCAAGACCCAGGCCAAGATTGCCGCAGACTACCGTCAGATCCTTGCCGATCCGGCGGTGCAGGCGGTCTGGGTTTTGACCTCATCCACCAGTCACTTTCAGGTATGCATGGAAGCCATCGCTGCGGGCAAGGCCGTGGTCTGTGAAAAAACCCTGGCTACCAGCGCGGATGATGCCCTGGCTATCGTACGTGCCGCCCAAAAACAGCGCAGCATCTTGTTCACCTCCTACATGAAACGCTTCATGCCGGCGGCGCAGAAGGCAAAGGAATTGCTGCCGCGTCTGGGCCGCATCCTGTCCACGCATATCCGTGTCCACCAGAAATGGGGTGAGGTCTGGGGCGGTTCGCCGGGCGACTTCCTGAGTCCGACCGCCACCGGGCCCTCGCCGTGCCGTGAACGCCTGGGCGGCGGGATTCTGCTTGCTGGCGGCAGTCACATCCTGGATTTGATGGTCTTCCTGTTGGGCCGACCCCAACGGGTGTTCGCCCATCTGGAAACCCCGAAAAATTCTGACGTTGAGGGTCTGGCCGCGGCCCTGTTCACCGGTCCGGGCGGTGTCGTGCATTGGGAGGCCCTGATGCACGGTCAGGGACATATCGGTTACCTGCGTGATGGGTGGGATGAACAGATCGAGATTATCGGGGTCGATGGCAGGCTGGCCCTGCTGTCCAACGAATGGAACCAGTTTGCGACCAAAGCGGCTCGCTGCATCCATGCGGACAAGGCCGGCGCCAGCATCACCGAATACGACTATGATCCGGTCTCTCCCTTCGACCGCTCCGTCGTTGCTTTTTGCATGGACATTGAACAGGGTCGGCAGACGGTGCAGACCGCGCTGACCGGATATGAGACCGATGAACTTATTCATGCCGTCCAGTCCAGTGCCCGGGGCGGCCAGGCGGTCGATATCAACTGGAGACTGTGATGACGCCCAAAGCGCGCATGCTGGCGGCTTATCGTGGCCAGCCCGTTGACCGACCCCCGGTGGCGCCGGAGTTCTGGTACTATTATCCGGCCAAGGTTCTGGGCGTGGATATGCTGGAGTTTTCCAAGGTTCCATTTCATATCGCCCTGAAAAGAACCTTTGAATATTTTGACTGCGAGGGGTGGGGAATCACGGGCGCCAGCGCGCCGGTGCCGGACGTGACCACGACGAGCCAGGAGCGCTGGGACGGTTCGGACACCCTGATCCGAACCACCCGGAAAATCACGCCATGGGGAACCTTGGAATCGGTGTCCCGTCAGGATCGTCATGAACCCGGGTGGGCGGTTGAACGCTGGATCAAGGATCTGGATCGTGACCTGCCTGCCTGGGAGCACCTTGTTCTTGGCGGGGATCCCGCCAAGACCTGCGTTCAGGGTCTTGAGAAGCATCGCGTAGAGGTCGGTGAAAGCTACCTTCTGGAATGCGCGCTGGGTGTGCCATTTTTCGACTTCTTTGCCGAATCCCGGCAGGGCGGATTGGAACAGGCCGTCTTCGACATCACGGAACGTGAGGACTATTTCAATGACTTGCAGCAGCGTTACATCGCCCACCAGGTGGCCAAGGTCGATGCGATTTGTGCTGCATCCACTGTGGAATCCTTCATGCTGGGGTGTTCGTGGAGTTGCGTCACCTGCATCGGGCCGCACTTCTGGCGGCGCTGGGATGTGCCGGTGATCCGCGCCCTGGCCGATGCGGCGCATCGTCACGGTCGTCTGTTACACATTCATTTTCATGGGCGGTGCCGGGATGTTCTGGGTGATCTGGCAAACCTGGGGTGCGACTGCATCTGCCCCTTTGAACGCGGCCCGGGCGGCGACATCAATGGTCTGGATGGACTCCGCGCCGTGCGAACCGCATTGGCAGACAAGGTGACCATGAACGGGAATGTCCACACGGTTGAGACCCTCATCCGTGGCACCCCTGACGATGTCCGTCGCGAGGTCGATGAGATCCTGGAAGCCTTTGCTGGCAGCCATCGTCTGATCGTGGGTACTGGCGACCAGGTCGGCGGAGAGACTCCGGAAGACAATCTGTACGCCCTGATAGATCGGGTGAAAGGGAACTAGATCCAATGCATCGTTTGCCACGGTCCTGGGTGTCGCTGGGAATCCTGTTAGCCGCTCTGACTTCCCGCGCAACGGCAGCGGGTGAGCCAGCCGCCCAAAGCGTGGCCTCGGCAGCTGTCGGCGTCGCCTCCGTGTGGGACGAGGTGGTGAAACAACTGCCGTCACTGGCCCGGGCGCGCCGCCTGCCTGCGCCGACCGTGATGGACGCGACCTTGACCCAGGCCATCGCGGGTTCCGATCTGCGCGTGCAGTTGGTGTCGTGGAACAACCGGCCCCTGTGCGGTCGCGCGTGGGTCGCCGGTCAGGACCGCATGCCGCGGTCGGTGTGGGTCGTCGAGGAGAAGTCTGCGGATGGTGGCACATGGCTTCGCATCAATGTCGGTGTGCCCGGTGAGTTCACCCCGAAGGGGGCGCCTTGTGACGGCTGCGTCTTCGAGTTGACGCTGACGGAAGCGGCGGGCAAGGTTGTCGGCAGTTACAAGACGGCGGGGGTGGAGACGGATTCGTTGCCGGTACCGGCGGCCACCGGTTCGGTTGCCGGAACGCGTCGGCCAACGGACGGCGCCTTGTCGGCCCCGCACCTTCGGGCGGGCAACGAGATCGAGGTTCTGCCGGGTGCGGAAGCGCTGATGCGGCTTTACCGGGCCATGGACATGGCGGCGTCGCAAGGCGTTGCGCCAGCGGAGGCGTGGCGGGCGGGGCGCGTTGTGGCGCCGGATTGCCAGCCACAGAAGACGGTTACGACGGGCAAACCGGCGCTGAAATTGCCGAGTTTGGATGACCCGGCAGCGGCGTCGGCGCCGACAGAGTCCTCGGTTGTGAAAGAGGTGAAGTTGCTGATTGCTCGAGGCGCGCTGGAACGGATGTGTGTGGCGGCGAAGGAATGGACCGCCGCGTTACCGGCCGCGAAGGGCGCGGATGACACGTCCGCCGACCCGGACTTCGGGCCGTGGTACGGGCATGGGTGTCTCACGAGCAACGCATCTTATCGGCTCAACAACTCGTTGCCGGAGGACGCCGAGGCGAGCGGGAATCAGCGGTGGTTGTTCGTGCGCGACTGGTCGTTCGTCGGACCGTTTCCCACGAATCATCCGACGGTGGTGAGTTGGGGCTTGCCGGAATTCTTCGACAACGACTGCGCCCTGTACGTGACGGACATCGAGGCGTTGAAACGGGACGGCGAGACGTGTCTCCCGGCAACGCGGCTGGTGGGGTGGCAGAAAGTCGAGGATCAGATCGAGGAGGGTTTGCAGCGGCCCTGGACGAAACGCAAGCCGGGCGGGCACGGGAGCGTGTTGGGGTATTCGGGGCCGGGCAACGGCATCACCTACGCCAAGACGGGAATCTATGCGGCGAAGGACGTCGAGTTGTGGGTCGGGATCGGCGCGACGGATTTCGGGCGCGTCTGGGTGAATGACCGGTTGGTGGCGGCGGCGGTGAGCGAAGTCGGCGCGGAGGAACGCATCGCGTGGGGCAAGGCGGCGTTTCGGAAGGGTCGGAACAGCGTCGTGGTGCGGTTGGACAACGCCATGAAGTTCGTTGGCTCGGGCGCCAAGCGACGGCCGGAACAGGGCGCGTTGGAGAGTCATTTCTGGGTCAAGGTGGCGGTGCGCGGCAAACCGCTGGATGCGGCGGCGGTGAAGGCGCGGCAGGCGGTGATCGCGGCGAAAGAGGCGACGTTGCGGCATGTCCCCGCGACCGTGCAGGGCTACCGGAACAACAACGTCGCGCATTATCCGGAC
Organism: uncultured Verrucomicrobiota bacterium; assembly: GCA_964355415.1. Taxonomy (GTDB): domain Bacteria; phylum Verrucomicrobiota; class Kiritimatiellia; order CAIKKV01; family CAITUY01; genus JAABPW01. The sequence goes on from CAYHEL010000008.1 coordinate 9,834, forward strand.
GTGAAACCGGTCACGGCTTGGGATTTGGACAGCGGCAAGAACGTCGTGTGGCGCACGCCCCTCGAACTGGAATCGGCGGGCGGCTACGGATCGAACGTCAACAGCAGCAAAGCGCCGCCGGTCATCATGGGCGACCGGCTGATTGTGCTGCGCGAACCGCACTTTGTCTGTTGCCTCGACAAGGCGACCGGCACGGTGCTTTGGGAACGCGAGTGCAACGTGCTCGAGTTCACCGCGCCCGACAAACTCGACGAGTGCCGCAGGCTCTGGGCCGAGTACGCGCAGGCGCGCGCCGCGCTCCAGAAACTCGGACGCGACCACACCGAGCGCGAGGCGACGCTGATGAAACAGGGGATGACCAAGGACGAGGCCAAGGCGGAGATCCGCCGCGTGACCGGCCTGGTCGGCGAGAGGGGCGGCACCGCCAAGAAGGGAAACACCGAGGGGTTCTATGGTTTCCTGACCCAACACGGCAAGTTTGGCCGATCCGCCTACGGCGGCTGGACCGGCTATTCGTTCGCGTCGCCGGTTACCGACGGCGAGCGGGTCTGGGTGAAGTTCGGGACCGGGGTGGCTGCGTGTTTCGACCGGGAAGGAAACCGTCGCTGGATGACGCCGATCCCCGCCGAGGGCGAGACCACGGTCTGTCCGTCGCCGATCCTGGCGGCTGGCCGGTTTGTGGTCGAAGTGGGCGCGAAGTCGGATCGGCCTGGCCAGGATCGGTTCACGTGGGACTGGACCCGGTTGATCGGTCTTGACGCGGAGACCGGCAAGGAGGCGTGGCGCACGGAGCCGCTGTTTCATCCGACGGCGACCAGTTCGCCGGTGGCGATGAAACTCACCAACGGACGCGAGGACATGGATGTCATCGTGACCGATGGCGGCACGGTGATCCGGGCCGACGACGGTAAAATCCTGTCGCAGACCTGGCTGTTGGATGCCGGCCAGGGTACGCCCACCGTCGGCGGTTCCGTGGTCTATCACCCCAGCGAGCCCGGCTTGCTCACGGCCTCGCGCCCGGTCATGTATGACCGCGACAGCGCCGGCTTGCAACGTTTGTGGACACAGCGGCTACCCACCGGATTCGATGGGGGGATGGCGTTCGCGGACGGACTGCTCTACGGATCCGGCGGCGGGCAGGGCATGGGCGGGTATGTGGTGTTCGACGCCGTTCACCGCGCGCTGTTGCGGTACGAGTGGCCTGGCCACGGCGATCGTTGCACTGTCTGGCGCGGCATGCCGCCTCAGTCCAACGGCCGCCAGTACGTGCCGATCACCGTCGCCGGCGATTATGTGTTCATTGGCGAACACGGAAGCGTGTTCCACGGATCGGTGGCCCGAGGCGCGATCTGCGGCGTGGCGCAGCGGAACTGGGACGGATTGCTGCTGGGCAAGAGCATGGTCGAGAAAGCGTGGGTCGCACCGCCCGTCTTCGAGGGCGACCGCATCTACGTCCGCACCGACCCGTCCATCGTCTGCCTCGGATACACCGGCAACGAAGGCCGCGCGTACGAAGCCGACGTCAACGCCCGTTGGATGCTCGGCGATCTGGAGACGCAGCCGCCCGCCGACACCCCTCCGGTTGACATTGCCCCAGTCGGCGCTGTCACGCCGAACAACGCATCACCGTTCGCCAACTTCATCTCGTTCCCGGTCGAGGTGTACGGCTACTTCAGCATCTCCAACGCTGATGCCGTCCTGGCCCACCTCGGAGGCCTGAGCGCATTGCCAGAACCCCGTGCCAAGCCCGGAACCAATGCGTGGGACATTGCCGGTGAGACCATCACGCGCAACACCTATCCAAACTGCGGCATGTACGGTCGCTCCGCACTGGTCGAAAACCTTCATTTCCGCGACGTGCCGACCGGCAAGGGCGCCTATTTTCGCGCGTTGCTCGTCAACGACCGGGACCGTGTGGTTCGCGTCTGGGCTTCGCAGGAACCACCGGATGTCTGGATTGCCGGGCAGCGCATACCCGAGGGAACGCGCGTGCGGCTGAAGCCGGGGACCTATACGCTGGTCGGGCGCACTGATCACACGGAAGAATGGCCGGTCGCGCCCGGTTTCTATTTCCGGCTCGATGACTCCGCGGACGTTGCGGCGGAGCGTAACGGATGGCAGAGATCGCTGCTCCAGGCGAAGCCGGTGCTGGAACGAATCGCGCAGTACGGCACGCGGCCGGCGCAGGTGGAAAAGGCGAAGAAACTACTGTCGGCACTGTCGGCGGAGAAGCAGGCGGCGAAATAGTTGCCACCTAGCGGGCCGGAGTGGGGTCAACGAAGATTGAGCGATGGATTGTGTTTTCACCCAATTCCCTTGCCGGTGTTTGTTGGGTCGGAAAACGTCCAGCCTGCCGGCACCCGATCCAGATACACGCGCGTGCCGGCCTCGTCGCGTTCCCAACTGATTTCCAACGCCGACTCGCCAAGTGGAATGCGCGCCCGGCACCACGCCAAATCAGGGTCGGGGACGCGCAGTTGAATCGTGCGAGCCCGCCGATCCACCGTTACGCCGAGGATGTTTTGGATGAGCAGATGGGCGACATGGCTGGCGAAACCGTGGTTGCAGGAGTTGCGAGGGTGGTCGTGCTCCCAGAGCGTGCCGGTCAGGTCGGCCATGGGCAGGAAGCACTCGCGGATCTCGCTCGCAAGACGGCGCGTTTCGCCGTAGCGTGACAACAGGATCATGCGGAGGTGTTGCGCCGGCAGTGCGCCGGCACGGGGCAATTCCGGATGCGCCACACCGGGCGTGTGACTGCATTGTTCGACCAGTTCGCGCCACAACGCGGCATGGGTGTGCGGCGTCGCGACGTCGCAGAAAAACGCGTAGTACTGACACGCCTCAGTGTGGATGCCGCTCACGTGGAGTTGGCCGTTGGCGTCGCGTGTGGCGTTATCCACGAAGAAACGCCCGTCCCACGACTGCCGTCGGATTTGCCCGCGTACGGCGGCAGCCTGATTCACCCACTCGTCGCGTCCGTACACGCGACCGGCCGATTCGAGCGCGGCGGCGTAGAGCATGTTGGTCGGATAATTCACGTCCTGGACATGCTTGTTGGAGTCGTCCCAACTGACGAATACCCATTTGTCGAGTTTCTCCAGCAAGCCGTCGCTGTTCCGGTAACCCTCGAAGAAGCGGAACAGGTCGGCGATCCTGCGTTCCATCGCCGAGACGATCCCGGGATCGCCGCCGTTCAGCTGGAACTCGGCAACCTGCAACACCAGCCACAACGGCCAATTCGGAATGTAATTGGCGAGCGTGCCCGGCGGGAAATTGCGCGACGGCAGGCCGTCGCCGGGATAACACTTCGCCATCATGCCGGGCGGCAAATCGGATGACGCGGGCGCGACGGCGTAGTTCTCGATGAATAGCGCGTTGCCGTCGTCGTTGCCGGTAAACAGGGGTTCGACGCGCGCCATGAAAAAACTGTCGCACAACCAACCGGCCCGTTCGCGCGACGGACAATCCATGAACACGTCCACGGTGTTGGCGGCAAATGTTCGAGCCGCCGCCGCGAAGATGCGCCCCAGCGCGGGATCGGACGCGGCGAACTCGGCCATCGTCGGGCGGACGTATTCGCGCAGCGATAGTTCCTCAATCTCAACGCCGCCGCCGAGGACGACGACTTTGAGATAGCGCAGTGTGAAGACCTCATACGATTCCAGTTCGTAGTTGCCCGGCGCGAGTTCCCACCGGACGCCCGCCATGTATTCGAGCCGCCGGCAATCCACGTCGCCGTCGGTCAAATACTCGTCGCCGACCAGATACAGTGTCGCCGGCTGTGCACAACGCACTCGCGCCTTCAGAAAACCGGTCCGATTCACGCTGAAGTCAAGGATGCGGTAACGGCC
>CAYHEL010000008.1:13694-20205 GCA_964355415.1 uncultured Verrucomicrobiota bacterium
ATCATACAAATCCACCTCCCCCTCATGGCTCGCATACCCGGCCAGATCGCCGCCGCTTTCCTTGGACAGCCATTCCTCCCACAGATGCAGTTTGCCGGGTTCGCCACGTGACAGGCTGCCTTCGGCGATGATCCGGCCTGGCGATACGCACTCGAATCGCGGATACGGCACACGCCGTGGCAGCAAAACCGGTTGCGCCACGCGCTCTGTCGGGTGCGTGACGAAGCGAGCATCCGGCGTGTTTCGCCACGCCGACGATGACGGTGTGAGTCGATAGGCATCGGCGAAACCGCGTTGTCGGCTGAGACGCTGGACGTGCTGGAGGCGTTCGCCCGGCACGAGCGATTCCCACGGTTGATCGCTGCCGGTCGCGGCGACGATGTTGCCGTCCACGACGAGTTCCGCTTGCACGAAGGGGTACTCCTCCGCCGAAACGTAACACGGAACGTTGAGCGCGTTGATTTCCAGCGCGACGATGTTCGCGCCGGGCTGGAGCAGCGCGGTGAGGTTCCACTCGTCCACGCGGGCATGTCCGTGTGCTGCGCGCGCGGGACCGTAGCCGGCAAAGCGGCCGTTGACCCACGCCCGGTAAGCGGAGCGCGCCGTCAAACGCAACACGGCATTGCCGACAGCGTCTGACAGTTCGAGCCGACAGCGGAAACCGGCAGTCAGATTCATGTCCTGGTGACGTCCGCTAAGCCAAATCGGTTGAGCCGTCTTGAAAAGCATGCCTTGCTACTACAGAAAATATCATGATGACGCAAATCCATTTCCTGCCATCCATTTCCTGCTTTGATTCGGTTCCGGTAATACGATACTAAATACAGGAGTAAGGAAGTGGCCGGATGAACCGTGCGATGAGGCGGAAAGACCCTATGAATGATCCCCGTATGAGTGATGACCGGATCCATACCGGTTTCAGTTGGTATCCTGAAGCGTGGCCTGAAGCCGAATGGCCTGCCGATATTGCCCGTATGCGGGAGGTCGGGATTACCATGGTGCGCCTTTTCGAGTTTGCCTGGCGACGGCTGGAGCCAAGTGAAGGCGTCTTTGATTTTGGCTGGGCCCGCAACATACTGGATCAACTGCATGTGGCGGGAATCCGCGTCATGCTTGGGACACCGACGGCCGCGCCGCCATCCTGGTTGACCTCGCGATATCCCGACGTTCTCGGGACGGGTTCGGATGGACGCCGGAAGACGCACGGCATGAGGAAGCATTTCAATCATCATAGTCCGCTCTATCGCGTCTATGGCCAACGCATTGTCGAAGCCATGGCCCGCGAACTCGGCGCCCATCCCGCCGTCCATTCCTGGCAGCTTGACAATGAGATGTCCGGCGATGATTTTGGCCCCGAAACACGGTCCCTTTTTCACCGGTGGCTTGAGACTCGGTATGGTTCCATTGAGGCGCTTAACCAGGCGTGGGGCCTGGCGATCTGGAGTCAGGCGTATGATCGTTTCGATGAAATACCGCTGGCCGCCGTCGTGACCGGCGGATCGGAGATCCTGGAGCGGCATCACCCCTCGCTACTCATGGCGATGGCGCGTTTTCAGAATGAAGGCTGGACGACCTACATTTCCGAACAATGTGCCTGCATCCGCCGTTTCTGCCCTCAACCGATCACCACCAACATGGTTGGCGGCCTGGGTGGCATGTTCTGGTTCCAGCATAACCAGGCCCTCGACCGTGTTGGCTACAGCATGTATCACGATGTTGAGCATTACCCCTGGCTACTGTGGAAGTTCGACCGTATGCGCGCCGAGAAACGGGCGCCGTACTGGCTACTGGAGACAGCCCCGAACTGGTCGGGCGGGGGGCAGGTCTGGAACATCCATCACAATGCAGCCGGGGTGCAGGCCATGACCTGGTTGTCGATTGCCCATGGCGGAACGATGACCCTGTTCTGGCAATGGCGTGAGCATTGGGCGGGTCAGGAGGTGCAGCATGGCACGCTGGTGACGGCCACCGGAAAATGGCGACCGAACCGGGATGCCATGGCCGGACTGATTTCGGATATTGCCAAGTCCGAAAAATGGCTCCTGGCGAATCCGCCGATGAAGGCCCAAGTCGGTCTTCTGGTCGATAACGAAGCCGGCTGTGCCCTGTCCATCGATCCCTTGGAAGGCAAGTTCATTTACGAATCCCGATGGCGTGATGCCGTCCATCTGCCTTTGGCGGAGCAGCATATCTGGAGAGACGTCCTCAGCATTCATGCCGATTACTCGCCGTACCGGGCGTTGATACTTCCGTGGGTTCCTATCCTGCCGGAGGATGTCAGGCGCCGTCTTCATGATTTTGTCGAATCGGGCGGTCTTCTCATTCTGGGGCCGTTGTGCGGGTATCGGACGGATGAATTTACGGTTTTTACCGATCACGAATTCGGCGGCCTGGAAGAACTCATCGGCGCTGAATGCTCGGTTCGGTTTCCGCCGTCGTGGATGGAAGAGCGCCTGGAGATCCGGTTCAATGACGGAGCGGTTGCCAGGACCCGTCAGTGGTGCGATGGTTTCTCGCCAAAAGGCGCGCGGGCCGTTGCTCACTACCACTACACGACACCCGGCGGATATGGCGATGGGGCCGTGGCCGTTCTGGCCAACACATTCGGCAAGGGGCGCGTCGTAACCCTGGGGTGTCCGCTTGATCCGGATTCCTGGATCCGTCTGGTGCAGGCCGAACTCACGGCGGCAGGGATCGTACCCGTCGCCGAAGGATCCTCGAAGGTCGCGGTCGTGCCCCGCGGGGTGGGGGATATCCGGTCAGGCTGGTGTGTCGTCAATATGGCGGAAACGCCGCAGACTTTGCGACTGGAGACGGATGGCATCGATCTTCTGACAGGGGAAACGACCGGGCGGGACATCCCCTTGCGGCCGTTGCAGGTCAGGGTGATCTCAACCGATTTAGAGCACGTTAGCCGTTGTGTTTGACTCAGCCGTCCCGTTTTTGGACACTGTCCCACATGAAAGCACCGATTCAGGTCAGTCTCAACGAGCGTGTGCCCGCACCCCCGGAAAAGCGATCCTTGCTCTTTGGTTCTGCTTGGTATCCCGAACAGCGTCCTGAGTCCACGTGGGATCAGGATCTGGTTCAGATGCGGAAAGTGGGTCTCAACATCGTACGCATGGGTGAGTTTGCGTGGTCGGATATGGAGCCCGCGGATGGGCAGTATGCCCTTGACTGGGTTCAGCGAGCGATTGAGAAAGCGGCGCAGTACGGGATCTCAACGATTCTCTGTACGCCAACGCCCTGTGTCCCGGCCTGGCTCGCGCACAAGTATCCCCAGATCATGGGGCAACGGGCGAATGGAACGAAGCAGATGTCGGGCATTAATCGTCAGCATTTTGACCCGTCTGATCCGCAGTACCTGATCGAAGTTGCCCGCATTGCCGAAGTTTTAGCCCAGCGTTTTGGTGGGCATCCTTCGGTGATCGGTTGGCAACTTGACAACGAGATCGGGGAATCGTCATGGAGTCTGGCGGCGGCCGGGCGTTTCCAGAATTGGTTGCAGCATCGGTATGGCACATTGGACAACCTGAACCAAAAATGGGGAACGGCAATCTGGAGTGGTCGTTTTCAATCTTGGGCGGATATTCCTCTGAGGGCTGATACGCCTATGGTGCATCTGAATCTGGCGATTTTTGATTGGCAGGATGAGGTCTGGGAGAACTACCTGCGCGTACAGGCCGAGGCCATTCGTCACCATCGCCGTCGGCCTCAACCCATAAGCCACAATTTTTCTTATGATTACGCCCGCCAGGACGCTGAACATGCGGGGCGAGCCTTGGACATCATGGGTATCGACCCCTATATTTCGCCGCTGACACGTCATCATCCGGATCGCATGGGTTTTTACCTCGCCATCACGAGAGGAGCCAAACGTGCGCCGTTTTGGATCCTGGAAACTCAACCCAATACGACAGGATGGGGTCCACCCAATGCGGCCTTACCCCCCGGCGAGGTTCGACGGATGATGTATCACCAGATCGGCCATGGGGCTGATATGGTTTCGTTCTGGCAATGGCGGGCATCCCGAACCGGCGCCGAACAATATCATGGTTCATTGGTCAATTCGGATGGCCGTCCCCGTCCCATTTTATCTGAAATCTCCGGGGCCGTTCAGGAACTGAAGGCCTTGGATTCCCATCTGGCCGGTACAGCCGTCAAACCCGGCGTGGCCATGCTCTGGCGTACTCGGGATCGCCTGCACCTTGATCGGCAACGATTCCACCCGGATTTCGACGCCTGGAAAAATGCACATGATCAGTACGGAGCCTTTCGCCGACTTGGCTTGGATGTCGAAGTCATTGGCTCTGCACAAAACCTGTCTGATTATCGCCTTCTTGTCGCGCCGTATCTGCATCTGGTCGATACGGCATTGGAAGAATCTCTATTGGCTTGGGTACAGACTGGTGGTCATCTTCTTGTTGGTCCGCGTAGCGGTTGGGCGGATGAGGAGGGGGCACGCAGGGTGGATGGACAACCCGGCGGACGCCTGGCCCAAGCCTTGGGCGCTCGTGTTGATGAGTATTACGCTCTCCATGCGCCTTTGGGATTCTCCAGCAAAATGGCTGGGAATGGAGAAGTCAACATTTGGGCGGAATGGTTGGAACCCGAGACAGACGACTGTCAGATTTTGGCCCGCTATGATGAGCGCCATCCCTGGCTTTCAGGCCGTGCCGCCTGGGTACAAAGACACTATGGCCGGGGCGCCATCAGTTACCTTGGATGTTGGCCGAACGAAACCCTATGGACCCGCATTGCCCAAGTGGTTTCTCAACACGCCGGCATGGATCTTCCCTGGCATCCGTTGCCGCAGGGCATTGAAGTCAGTACCCGTCAGGGACCCCGGGGAAACATCTATATTCTGTGCAACTACCAGGACAACACGGTGAAGATTCGTCTGCCCGGGCCCTTGCGAAACCTGCTGGACAACAGCAGGAAACAGACACTGGTCTTGCCTGCGTTCGGAGTCGCCGTCCTTTCAGAGCTCCGGACAAACTAGAGCGCGTTGGTCATGGCGAAGATACATCGAGTCGTGTGATGCTCATCCGCAGGGTCATCCTGTGATTCAGAAAAACAACTTCAGGGCTCCGGCGGCGGCGAGAATCTGGACGAGTCTTTCGAAGAGGTGGCGCGGGATGCGCCGGGCGAAGCGGATGCCGATGAAGGCGCCCAGCGCAATGACGGGAAAGAGCATGGCGTTAAACTTGAGGGAGGCCAGGGTAACCAGTCCCAGTTGCGCGCTGAAGGGGATCTTGAAGGAGTTCACGAGGAGAAAGAACCAGGCGCTGGTTCCGATGAAGGCGGCAGGCGGCAGTCGCATGGCCAGCAGATAAATGATCATGATGGGCCCGGCGGCGTTAGCCATCATCGTTGTAAAGCCGGCAAGCAGGCCGATGATGGCGGCAAACCACCAGCCTGTGGGAATGATGTCTTTCAGGTCGGGATGCCGTTGCCGCCAGACGTTCAGCCCCAGCATGACCAGTACGATGCCGCCGATGAGCGGGCGGATCTGGGCGTTAGCGAGCCAGCCCAGCGCCTGCCAGCCCACAATGACGCCGACGACAGTCCAGGGAAACAGTTTCCAGAGAAACGTCCACTGGGCATGTTGCCTGAACATGACAACGCCCATGATGTCCCCCGCAACCAGCATGGGGAGGATGAAGCCTGTGGAGTCTTTGGCCGGGATGACCGAGGCGAACAGGGGCACAGCCAGGATGCCAAGTCCGGGAAGGCCGCTTTTCGATAAGCCGATGATAAGGGCGCCTGCCGCCATCAGGAGCCATTGTGAGGGTGTGAACTCAAGCATGGAGCTGTGATGTTTCTGCGAGGAGATCGTCAAGGCCATAGTGGTGGGCGGCGAGCGCCACGGCGCCGATCACCACGGCGTCAATACGAGACTGTTTAAGGATGCCGATGACCTCCTCTGTGGCACGCAGGATGATTTCAGGATCGTTCATGGGTCAGTTAACCTTGAGTTCAGGCATAAACTCCGGCGCGGTCTGTGCGCAACCGTTGCGATGCTTGACTCCATGTGTATGAAATACCCTTTCTGGTCTGGTAAATTACCAAGAACACAGGGGACATTCAATCTGAATGCCACCAGTCGGGAAATCCTGGTGTCGAGCACGGGGATCGAGCCAGATTATACGTCGTGGGAATAGCGTGGGAATAGGCGTGGGAATAGCGTGCGTGGGAATACGTGGGAATAGGGACAGGCAATCTGAATGACAAATCGTGGGAATAGGGACCGTGGGAATAGGGACATGGGAATAGGGACAGGCAATCTGAATGACTAATCGGCCAAGTGTAACCCATTGATGATCAACGGGTGCATTTCTGCGGATGGTTCATCCCCAGTACGAGAGGGTCTTTAATTAAATCTTATTATTAATCTAGTAACTTGATATGATTTAGATTATTGCTGCTTCAGATTGCCTGTCCCTGGTTTTTCCTCGAACCAATCATGCATCCAGCCCGGTTGGCGTCCTCGTTCGCAAACACAAGGACG
>CAYHEL010000009.1:0-19640 GCA_964355415.1 uncultured Verrucomicrobiota bacterium
CGCCCTCATGATTGAAGGAACGGCACGCAGCATGGGAATCGAGGTGGTTCGGTAACCATGGCAACTCACGGAAAAAAATACAACAAGGTAAAGGCGGCCACCGAGGCCAAGGTCTATGACCTGGCGGAGGCCATTCGTTTCCTCAAGGCGAACAAGGTTTCCAAATTCGACGAAACGGCGGAAGTGGCGATTCGTCTGGGTGTGGATACCGCGAAGACGGATCAGACCGTGCGCGGTACGGTGGCGCTTCCCCACGGGACGGGTAAAGTCGTTCGCGTCGCGGTGTTTGCCGCCGGCGCGGCGGCTGATGCCGCCCGCGCGGCCGGCGCCGAGACGGTTGGCAACGAGGATCTGATCGAGAAAGTCAAGGGTGGCTGGACCGATTTTGACGTTGCCATCGCCACGCCCGATGCCATGAAGGAAGTTCGTAAACTCGGCAAAGTGCTCGGACCCCGCGGACTGATGCCAAACCCGAAGACCGGGACGGTTACGGACGATACGGCGACAGCCGTGCGCGATAGCAAGGCTGGACGCGTGGAATACAGGATGGACCGGAACGGCAACGTGCAGGTTCCCTTCGGTAAACTGTCCTTCGAAGAGACGAAGCTTGTGGAGAATGTGAATGCCGTGATTGGGGCGGTTCGGGCAGCTCGTCCGCCGGCGGCCAAGGGCATCTTTTTGAAACGATGTACGCTCAGTTCCACCATGGGGGTCGGACTCCGTGTGGATATTCGAGACTAACCAAAAGGCTGGATGAAATGAGACCGGAAAAACAGGCAATTTTTGAGGAAATAAGTTCCCGAATCAACGAATCCTCTTTCATTATCGTCGCGGATTATCGCGGACTGAAGGTGGAGCAGTTCTCCGATTTGCGTCGTCAGCTCCGCAAGGCGGGGGCGCGTATGCAGGTCGTGAAGAATCGTTTCCTGCGTTTGATGACGCGGGACAAGGGTTGGGCGGGGTTGGATGCCTCGCTGAAGGGGCAGTCCGCCATTGTGACGGGGACCGACGTGATCCAGGCGGCCAAGACCATCAAGAAATTCAACAGCGCGAACGGGTTGCCGCTCGTCAAGGCGGGGATCATGGGGGATGTGGTTCTCACCTCCGCCCAGATTGATGACCTGGCGGAACTGCCGCCCCGTGAAGTGTTGTTGGCCCAGGTTGTGGGTACTGTGGCGGCTCCTCTGTCGCGCCTGGTTGGCGTGCTGAAGCAGAAGGTGACCACCATCGTGCAAGTCGTGAAGGCAATCGAGGATAAGAAGAGCGCATCAGTGTGACGTTTGAGTTATTAGAGTTAAGCAAAGGGAGAATATCATGTCAGAGGAAATCAAGTTGGAAGGTAAGTTGGAAGAAGTTGTCAAGACAATCGAGGGCCTGACCGTGCTCGAGCTCTCGCAGCTCGTGAAGGGTTTGGAGCAGCGTCTTGGCGTCAGCGCCTCGGCTCCGGTTGCGGTGGCGGCGGCTCCTGCGGGCGGCGCTCCTGCGGCGGCGGCTGAGAAGACCGAGTTTACCGTGGTTTTGGCAGGCGCGGGTGGCAACAAGATCGGCGTAATCAAGGAAATCCGGACCATCACGGGGTTGGGCTTGAAGGAGTCCAAAGATCTGGTTGAAGGCGCACCCAAGACGGTCAAGGAAGGTATTACCAAGGATGAAGCCGCCAAGATCAAGGAAGTCTTGGAGAAGGCCGGCGCTTCCGTCGAGATCAAGTAACATCATCCCGTTGGGGAGATGTTTTACGGCGGGCGATCATGGGGTCGCGGTGTTGATGTCCTTGTAAACCCGGTGCAACAGGTGCTGGAATGGTTGATAGAACGAACTTCGGAAAACTGGTTGAGGTTATCGAGCCGCCCAATCTGATTGAGATTCAGACGGCGTCATATAAGGATTTCCTCCAACTCGATGTTATTCCTGGCAGTCGCCAGAACATGGGACTTCAGGCGGTGTTCAAGGAGGTTTTCCCCATTGAGAGTTATGATGGGCGTTACGTTCTTGATTTTGTGAAGTATGAGTTCACGCTTCCCAAGCTGGATCCGTATGAGTTTCTCCGGGAAGGGCAGACTTATGCGGGCACACTGCATGTGACGTTCCGCCTCAAGGATGGGGAGGAAGTTCGCGAAGAAACAGTCTATATGGGCGAAATCCCGCTCATGACGGCTCAGGGTTCCTTCGTGATCAACGGCGCCGAGCGGGTCATTGTGAGTCAGTTGCACCGTTCTCCGGGCATTTGTTTTGAGCAATCCGTTCATTCCAGCGGCAATATGCTCTATTCCTTTCGGATCATTCCCGACCGGGGATCCTGGGTGGAGGTTCAGTTCGACTCCTCCGACTTGCTGTGGATATACATGGATCGCCGTCACCGTCGCCGAAAATTTCTGGCGACCACATTTCTGCGGGCGCTGGGGTACGGGTCGGATGACGATTTGTTGGCGCTCTTCTATACCGTGCGGAAACTCAAGGTGTCCGATTCGATCAGCGCCGATAAACTGGCAACCCTTGTCTTCAAGGATGACGTCATCGACGTGGATTCACAGACTGTTCTGGCCCGTCGTTATGAGCCCCTTTCGGAGAACGTGCTTTCTCAGATGAAGGCCGCCGGGTTCAAGGATGCGGAAGTCGTGGATGTGTCGTGGGATTCCGGGGTGATGCTTAAGAGTATCAAGGAAGATCCGACGCACTCGATGGATGATGCCTTGAAGGATATTTATTTGCGTCTTCGTCCCGGTGATCCTGCGACGGTGTCGAATGCGCGGCAACTCTTGAAGCGGCTGTTCTTTGATGTCCGTCGATATGATTTGGGACGTGTTGGCCGTTACAAAATCAACCAAAAACTCGACGGCGAGATCAAGGACGCCGGGGAACTGATCACCCGCATTCTGTCGAAGAAGGAAGCCAAGGAAAAGGAAGCCTTCATCACGGTGACCGAGGAGGAGCGCCTCCGGACGTTGAGTCCGGACGGGAGCGATCTGATTGCCGCGATTCGATACTTGATCAGTATCCGGGGTGGACAGGGATTGGTGGACGACATTGACCATCTCGGCAGCCGTCGCCTTCGCACCATTGGTGAATTGATTGAAAACCAGTGCCGGGTGGGACTGGCACGCGCCGAGCGGTTGGTTCGCGAACGCATGACCTTGTTTGATCCGAACACGGGAACCATGACTCCCCAGCGTTTGGTGAATCCCAAGACACTCTCGGCGGTTGTGAAGGATTTCTTCGGCCGCAGTCAGTTGAGTCAATTCATGGATCAGACAAATCCGCTCTCGGAGTTGGCGCATAAACGCCGTCTGAGTGCCCTGGGCCCGGGCGGTTTGAGTCGGGAACGCGCCGGATTTGAAGTTCGGGATGTTCATAGCAGCCATTACGGGCGAATCTGTCCCATTGAGACACCGGAAGGGCCGAACATCGGATTGATTTCATCCCTGGGTATCTATGCCAGGATCAACCAGTTCGGTTTTATCGAGACGCCGTACCGGAAGGTGAATAACGGAGTGGTGTCGGATGAGGTCGAATATTTAAGTGCGGATCGTGAGGAGAAGTTTGTCATCGCCCAGGCGAATACCCCGCTGGATGCGAAAAGTCGCATGTCCGGTGAATCCATTGCCGTGCGCCATCGTGGCGAGTTCACGGAAGTCCCCAAAGAGAAGGTGGACTACATGGATGTCTCGCCGAAGCAGGTGGTATCGGTGGCGGCAGGCTTGATTCCATTTCTTGAACACGATGATGCCAACCGTGCGCTCATGGGATCGAACATGATGCGGCAGGCGGTTCCGCTCCTGGACGCCGAACGGCCGTTTGTGGCAACCGGATTGGAAGGGCGTATTGCCCGTGATTCGGGTGTCCTGATGCTTGCCGCCGAACCGGGCGTGGTGACCTATGTGTCCGCCGACAAGGTCATCGTTACCCATGACAAGGGGGGGAAGAAGAAGGATAACGAGCGCGTTTATAAGTTGAACAAGTTCATGCGCTCGAATGCCGGAACCTGTGTCAATCAGAAGCCGGTCGTGAAGATCGGTCAGAAGATCAAGACCGGTGACGTTCTGGCTGACGGCCCCGCGACCTCGCAGGGCGAGTTGGCGATCGGACGCAATGTCCTGGTCGCGTTTATGCCTTGGTGCGGCTACAACTTCGAGGACGCCATCCTGATCAGCGAACGCGTGGTTCGCGACGATGTCTTCACTTCCGTTCATATTCAGGAATTTGAAGCGGGCGCCCGTGACACAAAACTCGGGCCCGAGGAAATCACGCGGGATATTCCGAATGTTGGCGAGGAAGCCCTCTGCAACCTGGGTGCGGACGGGGTGATCCGTGTGGGCGCCGAGGTTAAGCCGGATGATATCCTGGTGGGCAAGATTACGCCTAAGAGTGAAACGGAATTGGCCCCGGAAGAACGCCTTCTCCGCGCGATCTTCGGCGAGAAGGCGGCGGATGTCCGGGACACCTCGTTGACCGTCCCGAGCGGTACCTATGGGATTGTCATGGATGTCAAGGTGTCCGCTCACAAGGACATCGCCCGGGAGAAGATGACGCCCGCCGAGCGGAAGCGTCAGGTTAAGAATGTGGCTCAGGAACAGCAGTCCAAGAAACAGGAGTTGGTGGATCAACTGACTGAGGCGTTGAGTAACATTCTGCTGGGCGAGAAGATTCCGCTGGATGTCGTGAACATCGACTCGGGCGAGATCATTATTCCAGCCAACCGGAAGATCACCAAAACGTTGCTCCGAAAACTGGCTACCGAGAGCGCCCACATTGCGATCGAGAGCAGTCCGATCCAGATCAAGATTCAGGAGATCATTGGCGAGTACCAGCAGAAGTTCATTGAACTCGAGCATGAGTACACGAACGCCATGGATCGCCTTGAAAGCGGAGACGAGGTGGATCAGGGCATTATCAAGCAGGTGCGTGTCTACATCGCGAGCAAGAAGAAACTCTCGGTGGGTGACAAGATGGCCGGTCGACATGGAAACAAGGGGGTGGTGGCGCGCATTCTTCCGGAGGGAGACATGCCGTTTCTGCCGGATGGAACACCGGTTGATATCGTGCTGAATCCGCTCGGCGTGCCGTCGCGTATGAACGTCGGACAGGTTCTGGAAACCCATCTGGGTTGGGCCTGCAAGCTTTTGGGCCTGTATGCCAGCACTCCGGTATTCGATGGTATTTCTGAAAAGCGCATTCACGACCTGATGAAGGAGGCGAAGTTGGCTCCCGACGGGAAGACCCAGTTGTTCGACGGTCGCACGGGCGAACCGTTCGATCAGCGTGTCGTGGTGGGCTATATCTACATGCTGAAATTGCATCACCTCGTAAGCGACAAAATCCATGCCCGCGCGGTGGGGCCCTACTCCCTGGTGACACAGCAACCATTGGGCGGCAAGGCCCAGTATGGTGGCCAGCGGCTCGGAGAAATGGAAGTCTGGGCGCTTGAGGCCTACGGGGCGGCCTATGCTCTTCAGGAATTGCTCACTGTCAAGAGCGATGACACGACCGGACGCACGAGAATTTATGAGTCCATCGTGAAGGGCGAGAATGTGCTTGAGGCGGACCGGCCGGAGTCGTTCAACGTTCTGATCAATGAGCTTCGCGCGATTGGTCTTGATGTGCGTGCTGATGCGAAGAAAACTTGAGTCTAATGGAGGCGGCGGAAACGCCGGGTCACCTATGTCTGAACGTATCTTGACGAATTCTGTTGCGCGGGAACGCCTGGGAATGCCCATGTTGGAGGGGTTTGACTCCGTAAAAATCACTCTGGCTTCGCCAGACACCATCCGGGCGTGGAGTCACGGTGAAGTAAAGAATCCCGAGACCATCAACTACCGCACCTACAAGCCGGAAAAGGGCGGTTTGTTTTGTGAACGCATCTTTGGGCCGACGCGCGATTGGGAGTGCAGTTGCGGGAAGTACAAGCGCATTAAGCACAAGGGGGTCATTTGCGACCGGTGCGGGGTTGAAATCACCCAGTCCCGGGTTCGACGCGAACGGATGGGGCATATTGACCTCGCGGTTCCGGTATCGCACATTTGGTTTTTCAAGTGTACCCCGAGCCGACTGGGCTTGGTTCTTGACATGACGGCTCGAGCGCTGGAACGGGTTCTTTACTATGAGGACTACGTGGTCGTCGAGGCGGGCGATACGCCGCTCCAGGAAAAACAGTTGCTCAGCGAAATGGAGTATCGCGAGGCCCAGGAGAAATATGGCGATAATTTCGTGGCCCGGATTGGCGCTGAAGCGGTTCGCGACTTGATGAAGAAGATCGACCTCGAAAAGACCCTCCAGGAACTGGATGCGCAGATGGGGGCAACGCGAAGCAAGCAGAACCGGAAGAAACTGTCAAAACGCATGAAAGTTCTTGAAGGTTTCCTTCTGAGCAACACCCGTCCTGAATGGATGATCTTCGAGGTTATGCCCGTCATTCCTCCGGATCTTCGGCCTCTCGTTCCCCTGGAAGGTGGACGGTTCGCGACGTCCGATTTGAACGATCTCTATCGCCGCGTCATCAATCGCAACAACCGCTTGAAGAACCTGCTGCAGCTCAAGACGCCCGATGTGATCATTCGCAACGAAAAGCGCATGTTGCAGGAAGCCGTTGACGCGGTCATTGACAATGGTCGTCACGGTCGCGCCGTCACGGGCGCCGGTAATCGCCCGCTGAAGTCCCTGAGCGATATGCTCAAGGGCAAGGGTGGGCGCTTCCGCCAGAACCTTCTGGGAAAGCGAGTGGATTATTCCGGCCGTTCCGTGATCGTGGTTGGCCCCGAGCTCAAGTTACATCAGTGCGGTCTTCCCAAGAAGATGGCCCTCGTCCTGTTTGAGCCGTTTATCATTCGTCGCCTGAAGGAAATGGGCGTGGCGCACACGGTTCGCAGCGCCAAGAAGCTGATCGACAAGCAGTCGGACGAGGTCTGGGCGATTCTCGAGGAAATCACCCGCGACAAGACGGTCATGTTGAACCGCGCGCCGACTCTGCACCGGTTGAGTATCCAGTCTTTCGAGCCCACGCTGGTCGAGGGAGAAGCGATTCAGGTACATCCGCTCGTTTGTACGGCGTATAACGCCGACTTCGACGGGGACCAGATGGCCGTTCACGTCCCGTTGTCCATTGAGGCGCAGATTGAGTCCCGTTTGTTGATGCTCTCTCCGAACAACGTGTTCTCGCCGTCGAGCGGCAAGCCCGTCATGACTCCAACACAGGATATTGCCCTTGGTATTTATTACCTCACCTCCTCGGCTCAGAAAGAGCGAATCAAGGAAATTAAGCGAAAAGTGAGCGGGCAGGCCCAGGAGAAGGAACGTCTTCCGATTTTTGACGAGGCGGATCAGGTTCGGCTGGCCTATGATGAGGGAGCCCTTAAGATCCATAGTCGTGTTCGGTTCAAGAATCCGGACTGGGGTCGTAAAACCGTATTCGGCGATACGCACTCGAAGATGCTGGTCACGACGGTCGGCCGGGTTTTCTTCAACGAAAAACTCTCCGATGTATTGGGTTTCATCAACCGTTGTTGTGATAAATCATTTCTTGGAAAGTTGATCTGGCAGTGCTATCGGGTCAGCGGCCACGCCGAGACGGTGCGAATGCTGGACAGCCTGAAGAACATCGGGTTCGAACACGCCACGCTGGCGGGTATTTCGATCGGATTGTCGGATATGATCATTCCGGCAGAGAAGGAAGACATTATTGCAAAGGCTCATAAACTGGTCAGTGAGGTTGAAGGCCAGTACCGGCGCGGTATCATCACTGACGGTGAGCGCTATAACAAGATCGTCGATATTTGGACCCAGGCCACCGATGAGACCTCGAATGCGATGTACCGGGCCATCGAGGACAATGCGGGGAGCGATGAAGCCAACCCGATATTCATGATGGTGGACTCCAAGGCGAGAGGAAGCCGCCAGCAGATCCGTCAGCTCGCCGGGATGCGCGGTCTGATGGCCAAGCCATCCGGCGAAATTATCGAGCGCCCGATCATGTCTAACTTCCGCGAGGGACTGAGCGTGCTCGAATACTTCATCAGTACTCACGGTGCTCGCAAGGGGTTGGCCGATACGGCGCTCAAGACCGCAGATGCCGGGTATCTGACCCGAAAACTGGTTGATGTGGCGCAGGATGTCCGCATCATTGAGCAGGATTGCAACACGCTGAACGGCATCGAGGTCAAGGCCATTGGAGAGGGTGATGAGAATCTCGTCTCACTGGCTGACCGGATCAAGGGTCGAACGGCGCTGAATGATGTCGTGAACCCGGTGACGCGCGAGATGATTGTCCCGGCCGGTGGATTGATTGACGAGGCCCTGGCGGAAACCATCATGAACGCGGACATCGAGAAGATCCGTATACGGAGCGTCTTGACGTGTGAGAGCCGTCGCGGAATCTGCGCCAAGTGCTATGGCCGCGACCTTTCGAACGGGCGTCCCGTGGAAATGGGGGCGGCGGTGGGAATCATCGCGGCCCAGTCCATCGGTGAACCCGGAACTCAGTTAACGATGCGGACATTCCATATCGGCGGTACGGCGAGCTCCGTGTTCAAGCAGCCGCATGTGCTCTCCAAGCATGACGGTGTCATCCAGTACACCAACTTGCGTGTTGTGGTGAATAGTAAGGGACATTTCGTGGTGCTGAATAAGAATGGTTCGGTGGCCGTGTTCGACGACACCGGTCGGGAAGTGGAACGCCACTCCATTGCCATAGGCGCCGTAATCTCAGTTGGAGATGGCGACCGCGTCAAGAAGGGTCAGAGTTTTGTCGAATGGGATCCCTACAGCGTGCCGATTCTGGCCGAGAAGCCGGGATCCGTCCGATGCCAGGGTTTCATCGAAAATGTGACGGTCAAGAAGGATGTCGACCAGTCCACAGGGCTGATGGTCACCGTTGTCCTGGAGCACAAGGAAGACCTGCATCCTCAGATCCTGATCACCTTCGGCGCGAACGAACAACCGATGGCCTACAACATTCCCGCTGGCGCGCATGTCATGGTTAAGGATGGCCAGAAAGTGGCGGCCGGCGAAGTCTTGGCCAAAACACCCCGCAAGGAGTCGAAGACCAAGGACATCACAGGCGGTCTGCCTCGTGTGGCGGAACTGTTCGAGGCGCGTAGGCCGAAGGATGCCGCGGAGATTGCCAAGATCGATGGCCTTGTTGACTTTGGCCCCAACCAGCGCGGACGCCGTTCGTTGTTGATCCGCGACTCGGTCACGGGTGACGAGGAATTACATCTGATTCCGATGGGTAAACATGTGGTTGTCTATAAGGGTGACTATGTCCAAAAGGGCCAGCAGTTGACGGAAGGTCCGATTGTCCCCCAGGAAATTCTTGAGATCTGCGGCCCGCAGGAACTTCAGGAGTACCTGGTGAATCAGGTGCAGGATGTCTATCGTCTGCAGGGTGTCGAAATTAACGACAAGCACATCGAGATTATCGTGCGTCAAATGTTGCGCAAGGTGCGCATCACCGATGCCGGTGACACTGATTTCCTCTGGGGGGAGCAGGTTGAGCGGCAGGCGTTCAAGGAAATGAATGACCAGGCGCAGGCCGAGGGTAAGCGCCCCGCCGAAGCGTCTCCCGCGCTGTTGGGCATCACCAAGGCCGCGCTCGAGACGGAAAGTTTCATTTCCGCGGCGTCATTCCAGGACACCACCCGTGTCCTCACGGAAGCCGCCACGCTGGGTCGTGTGGATACACTGTATGGGTTTAAGGAAAATGTCATCATGGGGCATTTGATTCCCGGAGGCACGGGATTCCCGATGTTCCGGAACATCAAACTGGTGCCCTTGGCCGAGCCCATTCCCGAGGAGGAGTTGAGGCAGGAAAGTGAAGCGATGAAGAAAGCCCAGGAGTTACTCGGATAGAGCTTGACAGGTAAGGGCCACATCTGGCACTTTTACACGCTTTGCGTTTGGAAGGAATTGAAATATGCCAACGATTAATCAACTTGTAAAATTTGGACGAAAGCAAGTCCGATATAAAAGTAAATCGCCCGCGCTGAAAAATTGTCCTCAGCGTCGTGGCGTGTGTTTGTCGGTGAAGACGCAGACACCCAAGAAACCGAACTCGGCGCTTCGCAAAGTAGCTCGTGTCCGGCTGACAAATGGCGAGGAAGTGACCGCGTATATTCCGGGTGAGGGGCACAACTTGCAGGAGCATAGCGTTGTGCTTGTTCGTGGCGGTCGCGTGAAGGATCTGCCCGGTGTTCGCTACCACATCGTGCGTGGGACGCTGGACACCCTGGGCGTGGAGGGGCGGCACCGGGGCCGTTCCAAGTATGGCGTCAAAACACCGAAGCAGGCGTAGGACGGCACAATATCATGGGACGAAGAAGAAGAGCAGTGCGGCGGGAGGTTGAGCCGGATCCGAAGTATAACAGCGAGTTAGTCGGACGTCTGGTCAACCATCTGATGAAGGTCGGGAAGAAATCGGTATCCGTGAACATTGTTTACGATGCCCTGAAAGTGATTCAAGAGAAGCATCCGGATGTGGATCCCCTGGAGGTTGTTCTCCGGGCCATCGACAATGTGAAGCCCAAGGTTGAAGTGAAGTCGCGCCGGGTTGGTGGCGCGACCTATCAGGTGCCGGTTGAGGTTACGCCTGACCGCCAGGGAGCGCTGGCCATGCGGTGGCTGATTCAGTATGCGAAAACTCGCAAGGGAGTTCCCATGCGTCGAGCCATGGCTCAGGAGATTCTGGATGCGTATGCGGAGCAGGGGAATGCCATCAAGAAGCGAGATGATGTGCATAAAATGGCGCAGGCGAACAAGGCATTTGCCCACTATCGGTGGTAAGGATGATGAAGTCAAATCCCCGTCGTCCGATTGGGCGGCGGGTGTTGTCTGTTTAGTGAATGAAAATGGAAACGGTTTTGAAACAGGATTCTAAAGGAGACGTGTCGGGTGGCGAACGCCAGCGTGAAGCGGCGGATCGTATCCGGCCCCTTTCCGCCGTTCGTAACATCGGCGTTATTGCCCACATCGACGCGGGAAAAACGACGACGAGCGAGCGGATCCTGTTTTATGCCGGGCGCGTTCATCGCATGGGTGAAGTCCATGAAGGGACAGCCACCATGGATTGGATGCCCCAGGAAAAGGAACGGGGAATCACCATAACGAGCGCCGCGACGACATGTTTCTGGCGTGACCATCAAATCAACATCATTGATACTCCCGGGCATGTTGACTTCACGATGGAGGTCGAGCGCTCGCTGAGGGTATTGGATGGCGCTGTGGTTGTTTTCTGTGGTGTGGGTGGCGTGCAACCCCAATCCGAGACCGTCTGGCACCAGGCGGATCGCTATCATGTCCCGCGTATTGCTTTTGTGAACAAGATGGATCGTATTGGTGCGGATTTTAATGCCGTAGTCGGGCAGATTCGCGCCCGATTGGGCGCCGTCCCGGTTCCTATCCAGATTCCGTGGGGATCGGAGGAGAATTTCAAGGGCGTTATCGATCTGCTGGCCATGGAGGCGATTCTCTATGATGAGGGTTCGCTGGGGATCAAGATGCAAGCGGTTCCCATCCCGTCTGAGCTGGCCGTCGAGGCTGAGCGAGCAAGGGCCTTCCTGATCGAGATCCTGACCGAACGAGATGAGACCCTGTTGGCGTCCTATCTTGACTGTCCGGATATTCCCGCGACGGTTTTGCGTGAAGGCGTGAGGCGCGCGACCCTTTCCCGAACCATCACTCCGGTTCTGTGCGGTTCCTCATTGCGCAACAAGGGAGTGCAGCAGTTACTGGATGCTGTGGTTGATTTTCTGCCCTCGCCGATTGACATTCCCCCGGTTCAGGGAGAGCATCCCAAGACCCGTGAGGTTGTGAGCCGCGAGGCGGATGATTTTGCGCCCCAGAGTGCCTTGGTCTTCAAGTTGATGAACGATCCCTACATGGGGCGGTTGGCTTTTGTTCGCGTGTACTCGGGGCAGATCAAGAAGGGGCAGAATCTTTTTAATGCGCGAACCCGAAAGCGCGAGCGTGTCATGAAACTCGTGTTGTTGCATGCGGATGACCGTCAGGAGGTTGAGGTTATCCACGCCGGTGAGATCGGGGCCGTTGTGGGATTGAAACAGGCGATCACGGGAGACACCCTGTGCGCCGAAAATATGCCTGTTGAGTTGGAGCGTATCCGTTTCCCGGAGCCCGTGATATCCATGGCGATCGAGCCCAAGGCACAGGCGGATCGGGACAAACTGAACGAGGCCATGCAAGCCCTGGCGGCGGAGGATCCCACCTGCGTTGTATCGCTGGATGCCGACACGGGTCAAACCCTGTTGAGCGGAATGGGTGAGCTTCACTTGGAGATTCTGAAGGATCGGATGTTCCGGGAATACAAGGTGCAGGCCAATGCAGGTCGCCCGATGGTGGCGTACCGCGAGACGATTATGGCCTCCAGTCATGGCGAATATTGCTTTGAGCGTGAGATCGGGGGGCAACGGCAGTTCGCCGAGGTGGCACTTGATCTTGATCCTCTGCCTCGCGGCGCTGGCATTGAAATTCAATTTGACGTGCCGACATCCCGTATTCCTGCGGAGTTTCGCAACTCCGTTGAGGAAGGAATTCGGGATGGGTTGACAACCGGCGCCGTGGCCAACTTCACGTTGGTCGACATGAAGGTGCGGGTGACTGGCGGTTCTTTCCACGATCAGGAATCCACGGATGTGGCGTTCCGGACCGCGGGAGTGATGGCTTTGCGGGTGGCGGCGAAAGCAGCCAATCCCGTAATCCTTGAGCCCATCATGTCGCTGGAGATTATTCTTCCGGCGGAGCATCTGGGTGATGTGCTGAACGACGTGAGCGCCCGGCGCGGCCATGTTCGGGATATGGTCGGGAAGGAAACCGTGCAGATAATTCATGCCCGGATTCCCCTGGCGGAACTATTCGGGTATTCAACGGCCATCCGGTCTCTGACACGGGGGCGGGCGAGTTACACGATGGAGCCGACTTGTTTTGATGTGGTGCCGGCGGCAATACAACAGCAACTTCTGGAACGGTGAGTGAATGATGGAAAAGCAACGTATAAGAATTCGTTTGAAAGCCTACGACTACCGGGTGTTGGATCAGTCTGTATCCGACATCGTGGAGACAGCAAAAAGGACGGGAGCCAGGGTCGTCGGTCCCATTCCTATGCCTACGCGCATCGAAAGTTACAGCGTTAACCGGAGTGTGCATGCCGACAAGAAGTCGATGGAACAGTTCGAGGTTCGCACCCATAAGCGGATTTTGGACATTGTGGAGCCAACGGCGCGAACCGTGGATGAGCTGAAAAAGCTTAACATGCCGGCCGGCGTGGATATAACGATCAAGATTTAGGCAGGTAGTCATGCAAGGGATACTGGGCAAAAAAATTGGAATGACGCGGGTGTTTGGTGAAGAGGGTCGCCAGATTCCCGTCACGGTGATTGAGGTTGGGCCATGCGTAATCGTTCAGCGAAAGACAAAAAGTCAGGACGGTTATGAGGCCCTGAAACTGGGATTTATTGAGGTGAAGGCCTCACGGGCAAACAAGGCTCATGCCGGGCAGTTCAAGGCGGCGAATGTGTCGCCGACGCGTTTTCTTCGCGAATTTGAGGTCGAGTCTGGCGAAGAACTGAAGGCGGGAGACACCGTGACAGCGGCCATTCTGGATGGCGTCGGCTATGTTGACATTATTGGCATGACCAAGGGGCGCGGTTTCGCTGGCGTTGTTCGGCGATTCCGTATGCGCGGCGGACCGATGACGCACGGCGGACACTCCAAACGGCGAGTCGGATCCATTGGGTGCCGCTCGTTTCCCGGGCGCGTCCACAAAGGCAAACACATGCCCGGTCACATGGGAAATGTGCAGGTCACGACTCAGAATCTTAAGGTTGTACAACTCCGGGCCAGCGAGAATCTGCTTCTCGTGAACGGGGCGGTTCCAGGGCCTGCGGGGGCGCTGGTCGAAATTCGAAAGGCCTTGAAAAAGACGAAGGCGGGGCAGGTGAAATGAGCAAGCTTTCTGTCTATGACATGAAAGGGAACTCGAAGGAGACGATGGATGTCTCCGACGAGTTGTTGACAAGCAAGGGCCAGCAGGCGGTTCACGACGTGGTTGTGGCAAGCCAGGCTGGAATTCGCGCGGGCTCGGCGTCGACCCTGGGCAAGGGCGCTGTGGCTGGAAGCAACAAGAAGCCGTGGAAACAGAAGGGGACGGGGCGTGCCCGTGCCGGTTACAGGCAGTCTCCCGTTTGGCGGGGCGGCGGCGTGGCCCATGGTCCTCATCCGCGGAGTTATGAAAAGACGGTTCCTGTCAAGGTTGCGCGCCTGGCATTTCGCCGGGCGTTCAGCGACCTGGTTCGTGAAGACCGCATACGGGTACTGGATCAACTCTCGGTTCCGGAGGCCAAGACCAAGGTTGCCGTCAGTCTGCTGAAGGCGCTGGGTCTGAAGAGGGGAGCCTTGATCGTTGTTGATAAGCTCGATAAGAGCCTGTTATGCGCTCTTCGCAACATTGCCAACGTGGAGGCCACGACGGCGCGGGAGGTCAGTACGTTTCAACTGCTTCGCTACCCGATGACCATCGTGACTCGCTCTGCGATGGAGGGTTTGTTCGCCAGGCTTGAGTGCCGCGCGGGAAGGAAATCATGAAGAATGCTCTTGAAGCCGTTCGCGGTTTGCATATCACCGAAAAGGGGTCGTTGCTGGCCGCTCAGAACAAATACTTATTCAAGGTGGATCCTGCCGCGAACAAACTTGAGATCAAGCGGGCCATCGAGGATTTTTTCAAGGTCAAGGTGGTCAAGGTCAACACCATGAATTATGACGGCAAGAAACGCCGACAACGCACGATCCACTTTGGGAAGAAGCCGGACTGGAAGCGGGCGGTTGTGACGTTGAAAGACGGCGACAAAATAGATTTGGAATAGGAATCACGACATGGCGCTTAAAACCTTTAAACCGACGACGCCCAGCTTGCGGCATACGCAACTGTCGTCGTTTGATGATATTACACGCAGCAAGCCGGAGCGCTCGCTGACCAAGCCGCAGAAGACGAAGGCCGGTCGCAACTCTGCCGGGCGTATCACCATTCGCCATCGCGGCGGCGGTCACAGGCATCACTATCGCATCATTGACTTCAAACGAAATAAGGTTGGTATTCCAGCCAAAGTTGAGGCGATTGAGTATGATCCGAACCGCTCGGCGCGCATAGCCCTTCTGGCATACAAGGATGGCGAAAAACGCTACATTCTCGCTCCCGTCGGTTTGCAGGTGGGAGCCTTGGTGATGTCGGGCCCTGAGGCTGAGCCGGTTGTGGGGAACGCCCTTCCTCTGGAGAAAATTCCGCTGGGTCTTCCCATTCATAATATCGAGTTGACGGTGGGATGCGGCGCCCAGTTGGTTCGGAGCGCTGGGCAGACGGCTCAACTCATGGCCCGCGAGGCGGGTTATGCGCATGTGAAACTTCCCTCGGGCGAGATTCGGATGATCCATGTTGGGTGTCAGGCGACGATTGGCCAGGTCGGCAATCTGGAGCATGATAGCATCAGCTTGGGCAAGGCCGGGCGAAAACGTTGGAAGGGGATTCGTCCCACTGTTCGCGGTGTGGCGATGAACCCGGTGGACCATCCGATGGGTGGTGGTGAAGGTCGTACGTCCGGCGGGGGTCATCCTGTGACACCGTGGGGTCAGCTCACGAAGGGCAAGAAGACCCGTTCGAGACGAAAGACATCGAGCAAGTTTATTGTCAGGCGGAGAAAGTAAGCCATGGGCCGTTCACTAAAAAAAGGGCCGTTTGTTGACGAGAAGCTTTTGGCACGCGTGGAGAAGATGAACCGCGCCGGTGAAAAACGCGTTGTTAAAACGTGGTCTCGCCGATCCATGATTGTTCCTGAATTTGTGGGGCACACGTTGGCCGTGCATAATGGAAAGCAGCATGTTCCCGTCTATATCACGGAACACATGGTGAGTCACCGGTTGGGTGAGTTTGCGCCCACGCGAATCTTCCGGAAGCACGGGACGCACACCGACAAGACTGTGGCGTTGAAGTAGGCATGGCTGTGTTGAGCCAGTGTCGGAAAGGCTGGTTGACGGGGGTTGCCATAAGCCACCTTGCGGCTGTCGTGGGGGCGGGTGAAAGCGCCGAGGATGTCGTCCGGTTGAAGCGTCAGGTGAGGTATCTGGGCGAGGCGTTGGCGAAGTCGAATGCGGAAGTGGATGGGTTAAAGGCGAAGTTGGATGGCCGAACCTATTCCGTCGCCGACGGATCGGAGGCAGTGGCCCCGAACGTCGCGGTGACGGAAAAAGTGTATCGGGTTTTGGATATCAATAAAGAGCTTGGCATGGTGATCCTGGATGGCGGGCGGCGGGACGGGTTAAGGCCGGGACTGCAGTTTGCGGTCATTGAGAAGGGTCAGGCCGTGGCTCGGGTTCGAGTTGTGGATGTGCGGACGGCGGTGGCCGGGGCCGTGGTTCAGGACGATAGTCTGGGATTCCCCAGGGTTCTGGATCGGGCGGTGCTGGCGACCGGCTCCAGGAAATAGGAGCGAGGCAATGGAAGTCAAAGCAGTGACGAAATATGTGCGTCTGTCGCCGCGGAAAGCGCGGGATATGGCGAGGGCCATACAGGGCCTTCCGGTGGCGGAGGCGATCAAGACAGTGGAGTTTAGCGAGCGCAAGGCGGCTCGGCAGTTGGAGAAGACCATCCGTTCAGCGGTGGCCAACGCTGAAAATAACGCCAAGCTCTCGGCGGATGATCTCAGGGTTAAAGAAGCCATGATCGGAGAGGGTCCGGCAATGAAACGCTTCTGGGCCAGATCAAGGGGTATGGTGAGCCGGATTCGGAAGCGAACCAGCCACATCACGATCGTGTTGTCGGATGGAAAGTGACCGGCGGGTGCCGGCGGGATACGGGAAAGGAGATTCGTTTTGGGACAGAAAATCAATCCGATTGGACTCAGGGTTGCCGTCACGAAGGCATGGAAGTCCCGTTGGTTCGCTGATAAGCGAAACTTCGGTAATTTGCTGATGGAAGATCTGAAGATCCGTGAACTTATCAAGAAACGTCTGGATCAGGCGGCCGTGGCGGAGATTATTGTAGAGCGGTATGCCAATCGTGTCCGAGTGACGCTCTGCACGGCGAGGCCGGGCTTGGTGATCGGGCGCAAGGGTCAGGATCTGGATCGTATTCGAGAGGAAATTGCGAAGTTGACGGGCAAGGAGATTTACCTTGATATCCGTGAGATTCGCAGTCCTGACACGAATGCGCAGTTAGTCGCCGAGAGTGTGGCCTTGCAAATGGAGCGGCGCGTGTCGTTTCGCCGGGCCATGAAGCGCTCAATTAAGATGGCGATGGAACTGGGGGTCAAGGGGATTCGTATCAAGGTTGCCGGCCGGTTGGGTGGTTCGGAACTCGCTCGCGTTGAATGGTATAAGGAGGGGACAATTCCCTTGCATACGTTGCGCGCGAATATTGACTATGGGTTTGCCGAGGCTCTCACAACGGCGGGAAAGATTGGTGTCAAAGTGTGGATCTGCAAGGAAAAAGAAGCGCCTGAAAAGGCAGTAAGGGGACGTGCCAATGCCTCTTATGCCTAAACGGGTGAAGCACCGTATGGTGCAGCGGGGATCACGGAAGGGAACGGCCCACACGGGGGGCACGCTGGCCTTTGGTGAATACGGGCTCAAGGCGTTGGATCGCGCCTGGGTTAAGGCGACGCAGATTGAGGCCTGCCGTGTGGCGATGAACCGCAATATGAAGCGGCGGGGCAAGGTCTGGCTTCGGATATTTCCGGATAAGCCGATTAGCAAGAAGCCGCTTGAAACCCGCCAGGGCAAGGGCAAGGGCGCGCTGGAGTGCTGGGTGGCAGTCATTTTGCCGGGAACCATGTTGTTCGAAGTGGACGGCGTGACCGAGCAGTTGGCGAGGGAATCGTTGCGTCTGGCGGCGGCCAAGTTGCCGATCCGGACGATGTTTGTGAAACGGCATCCGTAAGCGGAGCCAAACAGGACAGGGGTGCGGACGTCATGAAGGCCGCGAAACTGAGAGAGTTGAATAAAGAGGAACTGGTGCAGCAGAACTCCGATATGGGGAAAGAGTTGCGCACGTTGAAAATTCGTAAATCGGCGAGCCAGATTGAGCAGCCGTCACGGATTCGCAGTCTGCGTCGGGATATTGCCCGTGCCCAGACGGTGATGACCGAACGGCGTCGCCAGCAAGGTTGAGAATTATGTCAGAAATCGAAACCCAGCGGGGACTCCGCAAAGAACGCTCAGGCGAGGTGGTCAGTGCCTCGATGCAGAAAACCATTGTGGTACGCGTGGAACGCAAGACGCGGCATCCTTTGTATGGCAAGGAGATGCGGCAGCAGAAGAAGTTCTATGCGCATGACGAGGAAAACAAGGCCAAGGTTGGTGATCGCGTCGTGATCGTCGAGACGCGGCCGTTGAGCAAGCTCAAACGGTGGCGCCTGGTCGAAATCGTGGATACGGCGAAACCCCAGTAACGGAACAAGCGACCATGATTCAAGAAGAAACAAACCTTGATGTGGCGGACAATACCGGCGCGCGCCGTGTACGTTGTTTCCGCCTGATCGGGCAGCGTAAGACGTATGCCCATATTGGCGACCTGATCCGCGTGGCTGTGCAGGAAGCCCAGCCGACGGGGATGGTTAAAAAAGGGCAGGTGTGCCGCGCGATCATTGTGCGTACCTGCCAGCCCATTCACCGGTCCGATGGGTCGGCCGTGCGGTTTGACAACAATGCCGTGGTGTTGGTGGATGAAAAGCTCAATCCCATTGGAACCCGTGTTTTCGGGCCTGTGGCGCGCGAGCTTCGCGAGAAGAACTACATGAAGATCATCTCGTTGGCGCCCGAGGTGTTGTAAGAAAAGGAACTCATGAACATCCGACGAAACGATATTGTGGTTGCCACTCGGGGCCGCGAAAAAGGCAAGCAGGGCAAGGTGCTTCAAGTGATCGTGGAGAAGCGCCGCGTGCTCGTGGAAGGGCTGAATTTGATGACCAAACATCTTCGGAAGTCTCAGGACAATCCGAAGGGGGGCATCACCAAGAAGGAAGCGTCCATCGCGCTGGCTAATCTTATGCTCTACTGCCAGTCGTGTAAGAAAGCGGTTCGTGCGAAGCGCGTGACCGAGGGTGACAAGCGTGTGCGCAAGTGTAAGAAGTGCGGGCAGTCATTTGATGTGTAAGGTGGATTTATGATGGGACTCAAGGAAAAATATAAAGCAGAGGTTGTGCCGGCGCTACTGAAGTCGCTGGGATGCAAGAACGTCATGGATGTTCCACGCCTCCTGAAGGTGACCCTGAACATGGGGTTCAATTCGACCATGGAAAAGGATCAGATCAAACAGATATCCGAGGATCTGGGACGGATTACGGGGCAGAAACCTGTGATTACCAAGGCTCGTAAGAGTATTTCAAATTTCAAGTTGCGCCAGGGTATGCCGGTCGGCGCGAAGGTGACGCTTCGCGGGATCCGGATGTACGAGTTTCTGGAGCGCCTGATTCATGCGGCGTTGCCCCGCATCCGCGATTTTCGCGGTTTGCCGGTGAAGGGGTTTGATGGACGCGGCAGTTATACCTTTGGCCTTCAGGAACAAACCATTTTCCCTGAAATTGACCCGGACAGTGTCAAGAAGGTGCAGGGCATGAACGTGACGATTGTCACATCGGCGTCAACGGACGCACGGG
>CAYHEL010000010.1:0-19528 GCA_964355415.1 uncultured Verrucomicrobiota bacterium
CCACAATCGTTTTTA
Organism: uncultured Verrucomicrobiota bacterium; assembly: GCA_964355415.1. Lineage (GTDB taxonomy): Bacteria > Verrucomicrobiota > Kiritimatiellia > CAIKKV01 > CAITUY01 > JAABPW01. The sequence goes on from CAYHEL010000010.1 coordinate 16, forward strand.
CCGGCGACGACACGGTCGGATTGAAATCGGCCTGCGGAACAAAATGATCCGCCTGCTTGGCCACAACCGTAACCTCCGAGGGAGGGAGTTTGACAAGGGTTTCGGCGACTTCCGTCGCGAGTTTCTCGCGGGCCAGCGCATTGACGTTAATGTTAATCTCACTGCTCTTCTGCGGCGCACCCTCTCCGGTCTCAACCATCTTGGATGCCACCTTCCACGTTGCCAGCAGAAGAACAAGAATGACGTGAACAATCGCCGACCCCATCAGGCACTTGTGGAAAAGATTGGTCAGATCCCGGTAATGCCTGACCAGATACCACAGGAGCACGGCGGCGGCCAGAAACAGGAGAATCCACCACCGAGCGGCGAAAATGCCGGCAATCAAACTGTCAATCCGGGAATAATCCATACGGGAAACGACCTCGCGGGCGGTGGCGGTCCAAAGCCTCTGCCCGTCCTGGCCGGCCAGTCCGCGACTTGAACTGAACAGGATGTCGAAGCCCTCCATCCTGACGGAGGGAGAGCTCTCATCCGTGTCGCGATTCAGTTCCAGCCCCAGATTCTTTGGCGCCAGGGGGACGCCCTTGACGATCCGGCTCCAGTAGAGATCCGAACCTCCCGATCCCGTGTCCCGGTTTGAGCCCAGAAAGACGAAATCACCGCGCGGCGTGAACGAGACATGGCGGTCATCCGCCGGGGAGTTCAAGACATCCTCCCGGGACGCCTTTCCGAACCGGGGCTCCCCGTTGATCCCCTCGGGCGCCATGATACCCGCCGAGAACAGGTCATAACCCGCGTCGGTCGAAACTGTACTGAACAGGGATGACCGCGCCTTTGCCTCATCGGCCGCCAAAGGACGATTGGATGAGAAATAGAGGCGCCTTCCACCGGGCCCCCATGCCGGATCCACCTCATCGAACCGGGAGTTCACCTCCGGTCCGGCATTGGTGATGCCTGACCAACCCTTGCCGTTCCACGTCGCCCTCCAGATGTCGTAACCGCCATGGCCGCCCGCCCTGTCCGACACGAAGAAACAGTGCTTGCCATCGGGCGATAGGACCGATCCCGTTTCGTTGGACAGGGAGTTCAGGGACGTCCGCGAAACAGGATCCTGCCACTCCCGGCCATCCCATTCGGACCGGTACAGATCATTGTGAAGGCCACCCATGACGCCGTTTTCATTGGTGCGACCGCCGGTCAGTCCGGCGAAATAGAGAGTCGCCTCATCCGGCGTGAAATGGGCATGGCGCGATGCGGCAGGAACGTTGAAAGGCGCCGTCGCCTGATAGGGTTCCTCGAAGAGAACCATGCGGACTCTTCCCGACAGGGCCTCTTCCCTGATTGAAATACCGTCGGTGAACGTGCACCACACCGTTTCCCGAAGCGACAGGAATAACGACGCCATGGCAACCAGCAAACCCGCGAGCGCGAGCCCCGGCACAATCCATTTTGAGACCACGCCAAAACTCCGTTTCGGGGATCCGACCCGCTGATAGGGAAGCGCTTTATTCATGATACGCCCCGTCGGCGCTTTCTTCTCCATCCAGACATCACGGCCCATCCGACAAGAACCGCTGTTGAGAGGATCATGACAAGGATGGGCGTCGGGTAATTCTCCCAGAGCCACGACCAGGAAGGCATGACGGAATAGTCATACTGAGGGAACACGATCCGCGAGGAAGAGGAGAAGAGCCGGTGCCCCTTGCCGCCACCATCACGATTGGAACTGAAGATGAGCGTGAAGCCCGCGGCACGCAGGGCCGGAGCCGTGTCATCGGCGGAACTGTTGATGGCAGGCCCAAGAGTCACGGGGGGCGAGTTGGTCACTCCGATTGAGCGGGAGCGATACAAATCCACACCCCCTTCACCCCCTTCGCGAGTCGAGGCAAAATAGATAAAATCGCCATGCCGGGTTGGCGTGGCGTAGAGGTCATCAGCAGGCGAATTGAGTTCATTCATGGGTCTGGCGCGGTCATATTCAGGAACCGAAGGCAAGTCGTCCTCAGTCATGACCGCCCCGGTGACCGGACGGTCAGGCGGTTCGTAACCGAGGCCGAAAAGCGGGACGTAGCGGTAGTGCGCTTGAAGACAAAGCGTAATCAGGGATGTGGCGACAACCGGCCCCATTTGGGCGCTAAGTCCACCCCCGGTCGGCCAACTACCGTCCGCCCGCTGGGCGGCGAGGAATACATCCTGCATCTTGCGATTCCACTCCCGCCACGAGGGTCCCTGCCCCTGGTATGAGCAAAGCGTGCCGTAGTACGCGTAATAAATGTCGGCGAGAGAAATCTGGGATTTCCTGACAAAGTCCACGGCCTCGAAGGCCTTGGGAGTACTGGCCGGAAGCCCCATCAACTGACTGCAAAAAAAGCCCGTGGCCTGCATGGCCGGAGTTCGTTGTCCGCGCGGCTGGTAGGAAAACAAGCCTCCGTTTTCGCCAGAACTCACGTTTTTCAACCACTTGACGGCCCCTGCACGGGTTTTGGCGGGCACACGAAATCCCGACAACTCGGCGCTCTTGAGCCCCATGATGACCCATCCCGAAACCGAGAGATCCCCGGGATCTTTGGGTTTGTATCGCCAGCCGCCATCCTCCTCGTTCTGGGCATCCGCGTTGAAGAACAGGGCGGATTGGGCGGCCTCATAAACATCCTGGTCGCGCGTCACCCCATAGGCCTCGACCAGGGCAAGCGTGCCGATTCCCTGGTCGTACATATCACCTCTACCCCGAATGTCGCCGGTTAACCTGTTTTCCTGCGACAGTAACCAGGCCAGGCCTTTCGCCACCGTCTGTTGGTAGAGGCAGGGTTTATCATGCCGCTCTCCCCGTCCGAGAAACGTAATCAGCGCCAAGGCTGTCGCGGCAACCTCATGGTGCCGCCCCCCGCTGACCCAACACCCATTCGTCTCCTGGGATTTCGCCAGGTAGGCCAGGCCACGGTCAACGGCCGTCTCGGTCTTCCTGTTGCCGCCCAATTTTTCCATGACCGCCTCATCGGTCAGGGCGTTTCGACGTAGCGAATACAGGATGCTCATGGCCCTTTCGACAGCGCGGTTTGTCACGCCAACGGGAATCCGGTCGGCCGAATAGATATCCCAGTCGGTACCAGCCCATTTTTCCCGCAGTTCCTTGTCAGGCAGGGCCTCGTCCTCCTTGGTCAGGGATTTCGCCGGTCTGTTGGAGGAGAAATAGAGACGGGCATCGTTGGCCGACGAGCGGGCACAGATCTCATCAAATTTCGAGTTGACCATCAGTGTCAGCGGCTGGGGCCACGCAAACTCGGAACCATCCCACCGGGCCACCCACACGTCGTACCCGCCCAGTCCACCGGGACGATCCGTGGAAAAGAACAGGAATTTTCCGTCATCACTGAACGAGGGCCCTATCTCGTTGAACTTGCTGTTCAGCGCGCGGATCGGCTCGGGATTGCCCCACACGGCGCCGTCCCATCGCGCCATGAAGAGATCCCCGTTCCCGGGATTGCTTTCGCGCGTGAACACCATCCGGGCGCCATCGGGCGCGATGGCAGGTTGCAGACAGTCGACTGACGGAAGCAGGCCCGTGCGGAGCGCGGAGGCTTTTTCCCATGCAACGAAACGGGGCTCGGAGTCCCGGGCGAGCCGTTTCATGGAGACGTCGTCCGTGTAATAATGCCACGTTCCGGGTTGAAGCGTGTTGAACAACCAGGCGAAAAAAGCGACGACAACAAGGAGAACGGCGGCCATGATGATGCCGCGTGTTCGCCTCGTGGTTCCTCGATCCGGGGATGCTTTTGACGCCATCCTAGTCTCACCCTTTCACTTCAGTCGCCCATCGCCATGGGTCATGATTCACAGTCCTACGGAGCCTGGTACCCGATGTTGGCTTCCTTGATCCCGGCCAACCGGCAAATCGCCACCGCCTTGGCGACATAACCGTGAAGCGCCTCCTGATCACCGCGGATCAGAACCTTCTTATCCTTGTTCTGCGCCACGCTGTCCTTCACGATCTGGGTCATTTCCTCAACCGTCACCTGTTTGCCGCGAACCACATAGGCGCCGTTGCGCCTGACGTTCACGGCGATCAAGTCGTCCATGGTGCTCAGGGCCGTATTCCGGGAATCAACCGGAAGGCTGACCTGGATGTCACGCTCCTGCATCTTGACGAGCATCGGCGACATGACCATGAAGATGATCAGCAACACGAGCACGACATCGATGAACGGAACCATATTGATCTCCGCCAGCGTATGAAACTTCCCCTTGGCTTGTAGATTCACTCCTGCCATATCAGGCTCCTTATGGTTCCGGCGGGATTCCTAGTTCTTTTTCGTCAATTTGTCGGCGAGTTCGGAGGTACACACATCCATCTCCGTTGCAATTCTGCTGATTCGCTGTCCGAGATGGTTGTAGAGAACAACCGCCGGTATGGCCACAAACAGACCGAACGCCGTGGTGATCAGCGCTTCCGAGATGCCTGCGGCAACGACCTCCGGACCGCCGCCCTGCGCCGTAGCGATACTTTGGAAGGCCTTGATGATGCCAATGACCGTTCCCAGAAGCCCGACGAACGGCGCCGTGTTGGCGACGGTTCCCAGGGTGGCCACATGCGACTCCAATTCCTTCACCTTGATTTGAATCATTCGCTGGGCGGCGCGCAGCATGGATTCACGGTCGTCGGATTCGTTGATCATGCGGGATACAATGTCGGAAACCGAATGCGGCGCCGTCTCACAGAAGGCGAGGACTTCGGCCCTGCCCTTTCCGCTACGGGCCATTTCGAGAACACTGGGAAAGAACGAATCGGTTTCCCGCTCGGTGCGTTTCATCACGATATACCGTTCCACCGTAATGGCGACCGACACGACCGACATCAGGAGGAGCACGCTCAGCACCGGCCAGCCGTTCGCAATCATTTTTCGCACTTCAAACGCCGAATCCGCTTTTTGGGCGGCGGCCGTCGGCCGCGCGGCCGTCTCCTGGCACATCGACTCGACTGCTATGAGCATAAACCCGGCCATCATGAGCACCACCAGGTTCCGTTTACCGACAAGACCCTTCATTTTCATTTGCGATTCCTTCCTTCTATATCCTCAGGGCATCCAGCCGTTCCTTCGCCACCTCCGCCGCATTCTCCTTCGGATACCTCTGAATGAGTTCCTTGAAACGCGCCATGGCAGCCGGTTTATCTCCTTTGGCCTCCAACACTCGACCGAGTTCCAGGAGCGCCCTGGCATTCCACTCGGGAATTCGATAGGTGACGTCCAGACGCATGAATTCCTGGATGGCATCCTCGAAGCGATTCTGGGCAAACAGACATTCCCCGATCTGGAACTGACTTTTCGCGGCCATTTCGTCGGCGCCTTTTTCCGCCAGAACCTTGCGGTACTGGGCGATGGCTCCGACATAGTCCTTCTTGTTTTCAAGCGCCCATCCGGATCCGAAGCGGGCATGCTGGATCCATCGGCTCCTCGGGTAGGCGACTTGGAACGTGTTGTAGGCGGCAGACGCCGCCGACCATTCCTTGAGCAGGGCATTCGACTCGCCGAGACGCAGGAGCGCTGATTCGGCTACCTCCCTGGAGTTCTTCGCGTCCTGGGCCGCCGCAAAATGATCGCGGGCCGACTGGTACTCCAGAAGTTTCATGCGGCATTCGCCTGCCTGATAGTGGGCCGTGGCCGCCACATCGGTCTTGGGAAACTCGGTAAGAACCGCCTCGAACGTCCTGGCGGCCCCTTCATGATCACCCTTGGCCTGATAGGCCCACGCGAGACGATAGAGCGCCTGTTCCTTCAGAGACGGGTCTTGGGCGGTCTTCACCGTCTTTTCCAGGTCGGCCACGGTGGAGTCGTATTGTTTCGCATCGAAGGTCAGTTCCGACATCTCGAATCGCGCCCGTTCAAGGAGGGAACTTTGCGGACAGGTCTTGATGAGCGTATCGTATCGCTGAACCGCTTCGGAAATGCGCTTCAGATTTCGCGCGCACCAGGCCCACTCATAGAGGGTTCGATCCATCAGTGGCGAATTCACAAACTGGTTCGTAAACGGCTGGAAGCTTCTTGAAACGGCCTCCAGCCAGCGCTTTTGCCGTGAAAGGGCCACCCCTGAACAATAGAGCGCCTCATCGTTCTTCGCGAACGAGGGGAAGCGAAGCAGGAGATCCCGCATGCGGGTATCCGCAGCCGGATAGTCCTCGGCCTTCATGCTCAGCAACCCGAGTTGCAGCAGACTGTCTGGACACAAGGCATTCAGGGGCGCCTGCTCAACCACATAGTTGAAGTTCCTCGCGGCGTCCTGATCCCGGTTTTCCTTCAGGGCTATCCACCCCAGATAATATTCAGCGGGAACCCGTTCAATTGAGTTGGAGTACGTGGTGACCACCTGCTTCAACGTGGCGCCGGCCTGCTTGAGTTGCGTCGCCTCATACTGCAGGCGACCGAGTTCCGAGAGAGCGGCGGGCCTGTGTTCGCTCCCCGCATAACCCGATACCAGTTTGCCAAGATGTTCCACGGCGAGCGCGGCGTTGTTCAACTGCTGGGCCGACAGCGCCATTTCCAGCAGCGCGGTATCCACATTCGGCTCCGCGGATTGGGATTGTTGCACAAACAGGGTCAGGTTCGTGAGCGCCTCACGCCAGTGCGACAACCTGAAGCGCGAGTCGCCCACGATAAACGGCAACTGACTGTAGACTTTGCCCTGTGGCTTCCGGGCTGCAAGCGGCTCAGCGCTTTTCAGAGCCTCACCCCACTGCCTCTTCCGATACAGAATCTGCGACACCCGCATCACCGCCGCATCGGTATTCGGATCCGATGCGAACAGCCGTGTGAACTCGCGGTAGGTCGGGAGCGCGGAATCCAGAAGAGGCGGAGTGCGGAGGTACTGGTTTTCTGCATGCAGGAACAGGACTTCGCTCATGAAGAGCGTCGCGGCATTCGTGCCGGTCATGAGGAGAAAGCGGCCCGAGTAGGCCTGACTGTCGTCAAACTGCCTGATGTAATGCAGACACATGGCATGAAGCCGGATGACATCAAGCAGCCGCTCATCCCTGGGGTTGAGCCGTTCAATCTCGGTGAATAGTCCGCCTGCCTTGTCGTATTTCTGCTGGGCCATCAACGCCACGGCACAGTCAAAGAGCAGGTCAGGCACCATGGCGGACTTTTCCGTCCGGAAACGCGGCAACTGGCCGGACAAAATCTTCTCTGCCTCCGCAAAGTTGTTCTGACGGGAGTAAGCCCTGGCCAGCCAGAGGGTGGCGTCGGCGGCAACGGCATTGGTCGCCTGGCTCAGTGACAGGAGAATAGAACCCGCGGCCCCGTAGTCTTTCTTCTCAAGCGCAGCCCGACCCGCCAGCAACCTTGCCTCGGGGGCAAATCCGCCCTGCGGCTGAAGGCCCGTGGATTTTCCAAGGGCAACGAGGGCCTCATCGTACTTCTTTAACTGGAAGTTCGAGTAACCCAGGCGGTAATAGGCCTCCGCGGCAAACGCGCCGGTCTCGTTCGTTGCCGCCGCCGTATACTGTTCCGCCGCCTTCTCCATCCTGCCGGTTACCCGCAGGGTTTCGCCCATAAGAAAAGCAGTCCGGGCCTGGAGCGGCGATCCCTGCGCCAGGGGCGAAAGCCAGGTGAGCGTTGCGAGGGCGGCATCGAATTGCCCGAGTTGAAACCGCGCGTAAGCGCTCTGATAACCGACGCGCACCGTCCTGGGCCCCTTGGGTTCGGCCTTGATAAAACGTTCCGCCGCACTGAGGGTGTTGGTCCACTTGCCCTGCTGGAAACACACCTCGGTAAGCAGGACGAGCGCGGTGTTGCGGAATTCCACGGCGCCGGCCGCGTTGGCCGCCGCAGCGAAGGTTTCTTCGGCGATGGCGGATCCGCGGGTTTTCAACTGGCACTGGCCGAGAAGAAGCGTCAATTGCGCCTGGTCAATCTTCTCCCCCTTCGCCACCAGCGCCGCCAGCAGGGATCCAGCCTCGCCGTAGTTCCCCGCGCCAAAAAGGCTCAAGGCGAGACCCAGACGCGCCGACTCCTCCTTGGCATGTTGCGGATACTGCTTGAGAAATGCCCGGTATTCGGGAATGGCCGCCGTGTAGAGCTTCCGATTGTAGAGCGCGTTGGCCGTGTAGTATTGCCCGGCGGTGGAATCACTTTCGGGCTCCGCCGCAACGCCCATCCCGGCCAGAAGTCCGATTAGTACGGCGACAAGGCTCCCTGTCATGCAATGCCCTCTTAACAGTTTCATAGGTTACGCACCAACCCCGCCGTGCCTGTCTATAAATGACGCAGCAGAGGGTGCGATTATTGTAATAATATTGCATATATATATTTTACACCCCTTTTACTTAACAACCGGGCTTTCCCTCTTACACTGTGGCTCATGGGGAAGAACCCTGCTTAAGCAAGAAGGAGACCCGTCATGAAACTGTTTGTTACGATAATCACCCTGATCCTGAGTCCGTTCCTGCTGGTAGCCAAGCCGACGGCAAAACCCGTGGCGGTGGAGGCGCCTCCCTCCAGCATCACGGTGAATGAAATCAAGTGCGACTGGCAACTCGCCCAGGGCCAGGCGAAATTCACCCTCTCCGTGAACCTGGACGCCACCGGCAGTGGCGTCTCCTCCTTCCCCCTGCTCGAAGGCGAGGTCGCCCTGCTCACATCCAAACTGCCCGACCACATCAGGTTGCTGCGGGAAACGGGCCGTTTCAACCTGGCCGTGGATCGCGCGGGCCATTACCAGTTCACCCTTGACGGCGTCGCCAAAATCGACCGGCAGGAGCCCTGGAACCAGGTCTCGTTCACCGGGCCGGCAACCGCCATCGGATCCGTCTCCGCCCAGGCGGAGGGCACCGGCACGGAAATCCAACTCCTCACCGGCACCACCCGGGAATCCGTGACCCAAAACGGCGTGACCCGCATCCTGGGATTCCTGGGACCGGAACGCAAGGTCAGTCTGCGCTGGAAAAGCAAAACCACCGAAGTCACCCGCCAGGCGCTCCTGACCTGCGACACCCGTGTCTCCGTCCAGGTCGCACCCACGGTGGTCAAATACAAGTCGGACTTCGAGTTTTCCATTCTGCAGGGAAGCATCCAACAACTGAAGGTCACCCTGCCCGGTTCGCAGGCGCTCACGAAACTGCAGGGCGAGGGTGTGCGGGACTGGACAGCCAAACCCGAGGGTGATCACCAGACCCTTACCGTGGAATTGATCAGACCGGTGGAGAAATCCTACGCCCTGACGGTCTTCTCCGAGCAGTCGGTCGAGGGGTCTGTCGCCAGGGTGGCCGTTACGCCGCCCCAACCCGCCGCCGTGGAGCGCGAAAACGGCTCCATCACGGTGTCGGCCGAGGATGTGCTGGCGACACCGGAGGACACCAGCGGCCTGCGGCAGGCCAATGCCCCGGCAGGCTCCCTTGCGGCCTACCAGTTCTACGGACGAACCTTCACGCTGATGCTCCGGCTTCAGCGGCTCGAACCGGTAATCAGCACGGCGGATCGCGTCACCGTTCGCGTGGATGAAACACGGGCCTTGGTGACCCATGCCCTGACTCTGACGGTGGAGAAGGCCGGCATCTATGTGGTCGAGATGGCGGCCCCGGCCGGATTGGTCGTGTCGGATGTCCGCGGCGAAGGCATTGAGGACTGGAAAGTCGGCAAGGGCAAACTCACCGTGAATTTCAACAGCCGGATCCTGGGAACCCGCCGCCTCGAGGTGCAACTGGAAGGGGGCCGCGCCTCGGTCGCCGGCGCACCGGAAACCCAGGTCTGGCAGGTCGGGGTCGGCGCCCTCCGCGTCGGCGGAGCGACCAAGGAAACCGCGCAGATCGGCGCCTCCTCGATCCCAGGCATTCAACTGAAGACCCTCGCCGACAAACTGACCGGTTGCCGCGAGATCTCCATCAACCGGCTCGCCTCCAGCGCCGGGGATGAGTCCCTGGCCTACATCGCCGACCAGCCCGATTGGACGGTCACGCTCGCCGCCGAACACATGGCCGCCCGCATCACGGCCGATGTCTTCAACCTCATCACCATCGGGGACGGCCTGCTGGGCGGTAGCGCCACCCTGCGCTATTCCATTCTCAACCAGGGCGTCCAGGAATTCCACGTGCAAGTTCCCTCCCTGTGGAAAAACGTCGAGTTCACCGGCCCCAACATTCGCCGGAAGGAATTGCAGGGCGATACCTGGGTCATCGGACTTCAGGAGAAGGCGTGGGGCGGGTACACCCTGGTCGTCACCTACGACTACCAGTTCGATCCCCACCGGGCCACCCTCCCCATCGGCGGTATCCACGCCGTGAAAGTCGAACGTGAAACCGGCAGCGTCGCCATTACCAGCGCCGCGAACCTGCGACTCGCGGCCCAACCCGGCGGCGACACCATTCGGCGCGTGGACGAGTCCGATCTCTCCGCCAACGACCGCGCCCTCATCACCCGGCCCGTCCTCATGGCCTACAAGTATCAGGGGCCGACCTACGGTCTGGGCGTGGATGTGACCCGCTTTGATGAACTGCCCGTGCTCGACGCCGCGTCGGATCGCACCCAACTGACGACCGTCCTGACCGAGGAGGGTCAGATGCTCAGTCAGGCCTCCTTCATGGTCAAGAACAATGACCGCCAGTTCCAGACCTTCACCCTTCCCGATGGCGCCGACTTCTGGGGGTGTTATGTGGACGGCCAGCCGGCCAAACCTGAAAAGAACGGGACCTCCCTGCTGGTTCCCCTTCCCCGGCACGCCAACCGGGACGAGGCGTTTGCGGTCGATATCGTCTACGCCCAGAAAATCCCCTCGCTCAAGGCCCTCACCCCGCACGCCATGTCCCTGGCCGCGCCGCTTACCGACATGCAGACCACCTACGCCGAATGGGAATTGTATGCGCCGACCTCCCAGCACCTAGGCCGGTTCGGGGGCAACATGATCGTGGCGCACGGCACCACCTACGGCCTGCGGGATGCCTGGCAGGCGTTTCTCCGGTTCTACGACCGTCTGTACCGCGAATCCGCCGGGTTGCTGTGGTTCTCCGCCATGGCCGCCGCGTTCGTCTTGCTCATCCTGTATTCCATCCGTCGCGGCTGGCGGGCGTTCGGCATCACCCTGATGACCCTTCTGGTTCTGGCTCTCCTCGCCTCCATGCTTGTCCCCGCCATGTGTTGTTCCAGGACTGTAAAAAGGGCCGAGTACCCTCAACAAAGCATGGCGCCAGATCGAGATGGAGACTCTCCGGCCATTTCTAAAATTGAACGCGCCTTGGATGAAACTGATGCCCTGCGAAAAGGGATGAAAGAAAGCCTCGATAAACCCGCTGAGAATAAGCGGGGAGACGCCACGCGAGAATTGGGTGGCCGCGCCAGATTCGGGCGCGCCGACACTCCCACAAAGCCCTCCGATGCTTATGGCGATTTTGAGGCTGCGAAGAGCGCTTCCTCGGCCCTGGTTTCGGGACTTCGTCCGATCCGGATCGACATTCCCAAGTCCGGAACGCGGTTTGTGTTCACGAAGGTGCTTAACGTGGGGAAGGAACCGCTGACGGTGCGTGCCGTCTCCATGAACCAGAAGGTCTTTAACGCGGCGCGCGGTATTCTCCAGGCGCTGGCCTTATTGGCAGGACTGGCGTTGCTGGGCTGGCAATTCCGGCGATCCGCACGCAGTTCCTTCGCCATCACCGTGGCCCTCGCACTGACTCTTGGCAGCATCATCCACCTCCTGATCTCCCTGCGTCTCCTGGATACGACGATGATCATCGCCGTGCCCCTGGTGGCGCTGGCGGGGTTGGTGTGGTTGGGCCGGAAAGTCTGGAAGCGAAACCCCAACACCGGGGACACCGGACCGGGGACACCGCCCCCGATTCCGCCGGTGATACCGGCCCTGCTGGTAACGTTTCTGCTCGCCGCATCGGCCTATGCGGCGCCCTCCGGCTCCGTCACCATCCTGTCCGCCACGTATAACGGGAGCGTGAAGGCCATCGACGGATCGGTGGCGGATCGGGTCGTGCAAATTGAGGCCGCCTTTGAATTGGAGTCCGCAGCACCCGACCAGGCCATCCGGCTGTTCGGCCCGGATGTCGCCGTTCAGGAGTTCACTGGCGCCGGCGAAAAAGGCGGCTGGTGGTTTGGATCCCGGGATGAGGGTACGGCAAAACTGGTTCGAACCGGCCAGAACGTTGACGTCCGGTTGTCTCAGGCAGGGAAAGCTTCGGTGAAAATGAAACTCCTCGTCAAATTGGGCGGGGATGTGGCGAAGCGGCAAATCGCCTTTGATATTCCCCCCGCGTTGATCAGCCGACTCTCGGTCGTGCTGGATGAACCCGGCGCGATGGTGGAATTGCCGGCCGCTGTATCGTTCACGTCGGGCCCGGTCGGCGACCAGCAAACCCGGGTGGACGCCGTGCTGGGTTCGACCGCTCATGTCGAGTTGCTCTGGACCCCGCGGATGAAGCGGGCGGAAGAAATCGCGACAACGGTCTTTTGCAGGAACACCTCCCTTGTGTCCCTGGGCGGCGGGGTCATCAACGTGCGCTCCATCCTGGATTATCAAGTCACCCAGGGAGAACTGCGCCAACTGCAGATCCGTATTCCCGCGGGGCAACGCCTGATGCGGGTGGAAGGTGATTCGATCCGAACGTGGAAACTGGAAGGACAGACCTTGAGTGTGCAACTGGCGAAGGGGATGACTCCCGATTACCGCCTGACCCTGGAAACTGAAAAGACGGATGTTCCCGGCGTGACGCCGGGGGCTCAGGCCGTTCCCCCCAGGATAAAGATCGAAATCCCCCATGCCACCGATGCGAAGCGGGAAACCGGCCTGGTGGCGCTGAAGACAGGCGAGGAGTTTGGTCTCGTCATCGAGACCCAGCAGGATCTCCAGAAAGTCGATGTCGAGGAGGCCCTGCGGATTCTGGGTGGCAAGGAAACATCCCCGCCTGCCTGCGCCTATCGTTTCCTCAAGCCGATCTTTGAACTCGCCGTCACGGTGGCCCCCCTCCAGCCTCAACTGGAGGCCCTGATCCGAAACCACCTGACCATCAGTCCCGAACAACTCGGACTCCGGGCCGATGTTCAGGTCACCATCAAGCGGGCAGGCGTGTTCGGCGTGAGGGTATCGTTGCCCGACGGCTACCGGGTCGACCGGGTGGAGGCCGGCGACACGATCTCGCAGTGGCAGGAGAAACCCGCGGCAGCAGTCGGCGGACGCCGCCTGCTGGAACTTACGCTGAAGGAACGAACCCTGGGCGTGTATCGGTTTACGGTTTATTTGGCGCGGCCGCAGAAGGCCCTGTCCAAGTCGGTGGCCGTGGAGGGTATCGGCGCACCGGATGTCCAGAAGGGAACGGGCTACGTCACGGTGTCCGCCGAGGATGGCATTCAGATCAAGCGCGAATCCTTTGGCGGATTGACCGAGGTTCCGGCCGCGACGGTTCCGGTTCTGAACACCGCGCCGTCACTCCCCGCCAGCGGGGTTCTGGCCTTCAAGGAGATCCCCGGCGACCGGGGCGCCACGCAGGCGGGCTGGAGTCTTACGGTGGCCACCGAGTTGATCGACTCCTGGGTGCGCGCCGAGGTGATGAATACGATCACCCTCACGGAAACCCTGGCCACAGGCCGATCCGTCATCCGGTACGACGTGGCGAATTCTCCCTCGCGGGAATTCCGCGTCCGGATTCCCTCGTCCTTCCGGAATGTGGAGGTGACGGGAGGATCCATCCGCCGGAAGGATTACGATCCATCCACGGGCGAGTGGCGTGTGGAACTGCAAAACAAGGTGCGTGGGATCTATGCCCTGACCGTGACCTGGGAGTTGCCGTGGACTGTGAAGGACGGCGCCCTGGAGTTGATGGGCGTGGAAGCCGCCGGGGTGGAACGTGAGACCGGCTGGCTGACCATCCTGGCGCCGCCGGGAATGAAACTCGACGCCAAAAAACTGAATTCGGATCTTCTCAAGGTGGATATCCGAGACCTGCCCGAATGGGCGGCGACGACGGCGGCCCCGGACTCCGGCGCCGTCCTGGTCTGCCGGTACCTGCGCCCCGGATACAAACTGGCGCTCGCGGCCCAACGCTTCGATGAGGCGGAAGTCTTGCAGGCGCTAGTGGATCGGATTCACCTGACCACGGTGGTGGCCGAGGATGGCCAGATGATGACCGAGATGACGCTGGCTATCCGGAACAATGCGCGGCAGTACCTTGAGGTCAACCTGCCCGCCGGGGTGCAGGTGTGGAGCGCCTTTGTCAGCGGACAACCGGTGCGCCCGAGCCGACGCAATGGAACCGTCCTGCTGCCCATGGAGCGTTCGGGGGGCGAGGCCACGGTCGAGGTGGTTCTGACCTATGTCGGCAACGGGACGTTTCCCCGGAAAAGCGGGACGGTCACCCTCGCCTCACCCGGGCTCGATGTGCCCCTGAAGAATGCGCAGTGGGATCTCTATCTGCCTCCCGATTACCAGTATGGCCGGTTTGAGGGAACCATGACCCGTGCCGTGGCACTGACCCGGGCGACTGTCGCGCCGGTCCAGCAGATGTTCTCGATGGTGGATTATGCGAAGGCCGAGGAGCGGAACAAGCAGGCAAGAAATGAGGAGGTGGTTAACTCCCTGAGCAATGCGCGAAGCCAACTGGCCAGCGGAAACGCCAATTATTCCTATCAATACTTCAACCGCGCAAAGGGTAAGATCGGCGCCCAGGACAAGGATGGCATCAGCGACATCAAGAAGCTGGAAAAGGAATTGAACCGGTCACAGGCGCTCAATCTCGTGGCGGGACAGCAGGGAAAGGTGGACATGGAAGATCGAACGAGGAACGCGGAAACAGCCAACCTGCCGATTTCAGAAATCCAGCAGCGCACTTCATCCCAGGCGTCGCAATACGACGAACGGGTTGCGGAATTGCAGTGGGCGAAGGTGTCGCAGGCCCAGGAGATTGCCGCGACCAAGATTCTTCCCCTGCGGGTCAATCTGCCCAAACGCGGCCTCTGCTTCACGTTCAACCAGGTCCTGCAGACGGAAATCGGCAAACCGATGACCGTGGAATTCAAGGCCGTCAACCAGCGGACCACGGGATGGCCCTCCCGAATCGCCTGGCTATCCCTAAGCCTGCTGATCCTCTGGGGAGGGGTCAGGATAACGTTGCGGCGGAACACTGTCATCCCATAGGCAACGTTTCACGAGCACAGTACCCACCCTTCGGCAAACTCAGGATAGACCGACTCACCGCAGGGGAGAGAAAGCAGTGAAACAATGAATCTAAAGCGCTTTAGATCGTGTTTTCGGAGTCCCCCCACTGCGCCCGCGCATCGCTCGCATTGGCAAATTCAAGAGAAGCTTCAAACCGCTTCGCGTAATACCACCAAGGCACCGTTTGGGTATTTTTTATGTAAATTATTGCATTGATATACCCGAAAGGGGTTTCTATATTGTGATTCGTAATTCTTATACCCGAAGGGGGATAATATGACTGAGCCTTTGATTCAATTCATCAAGAAACGCCGCCGAGAGATGGAGTTGACGCAGTTGGATTTGGCTGACCGTGCCGGCGTCGGACTCCGATTCATCCGCGAAATGGAACAGGGAAAGGCCTCGCTCCGGCTTGACAAGGTGAATCAAGTGCTGGCGCTTTTCGGGCACCGAATGGAACCGGTCGCCTTCCGAATGGAGGTGGATGATGAGGAAAGCTGAAATCCACATGCAGGGCCGTTTGACCGGAGTGCTTCGGGAAAGGGATCGTGACTACTCATTCACGTATGATGCAACCTATTTGGCGAACCCTGATGCGGTTGCCATCAGCCTGTCATTACCCCTCCAGGCAGAAAGTTTCAAAGACAAACGTCTCTTCCCCTTCTTTGATGGCCTGATTCCCGAGGGGTGGCTGTTGGATATAGCCGAACATACATGGAAACTCGATCCACGCGACCGGATGGGGTTATTGCTGGCGTGTTGCCGCGACTGCATCGGGGCGGTGTCCGTCATTCCCATGGAGGCCGAAGATGAATAGCACACCCTGCCGGATCTGTCTCGAACCTCTGGCAGAGGGTGTCGTGCAATACCACAAGGCCTGCTGCCGAAAGCTCTTTGGGACGCCCCACCCGCCCAGACTGCCCTACACCTGGGAACAACTGAATGCACTGGCAGAAAAGACCGTTCGCCAGCATGTCTCGATCCCCGGCGTCCAACCCAAGCTTTCCCTTCATCTCGAAAGAGGCGAGTCCCCACTGATTTCCAGATTTACCTTGGTTGGTCTGGAGGGGGGTTACATCCTCAAACCACCGGTGACCCGCTTTCCACAGATGCCGGAACTGGAGCATCTGACCCTGCTCATGGCCAGATGTTTCGGCATCTCAACGGCCGATTGCGGATTGATTCCTTTGGAAGATAGCCGACTCGCGTTCGTCGCCAAACGCATGGATCGCAATGGGCTATCAAAACTCCACATGGAAGACATGTGCCAACTGACTGACCGACTGACCGAACAGAAATACCGCGGTTCTCTGGAACAGGTTGGCAAGGTGATCCTGCGGCATTGCAGCAATCCGATATTTGACGCCCTGCGGCTGTTCGAAGTGACGCTCTTCTGCTTCCTCGCAGGAAACTCGGACATGCATCTGAAAAACTTTTCGTTGCTTTACAAGCCGGGGGGTGGAATCGCCTTGTCACCCGCCTATGACCTGCTTCCAACCGTCCTGCTCCTGCCGGAGGACACCGAAGAGACCGCATTGACGATGAATGGCCGTAAGCGTCGCTTGACGAGGGAGGACTTCACACGGTTTGCCACGTCCATGAAACTCACGCCTAAACAGGTCGAGAACGTCTATGAGCGCTTCTCCACTAACCTCAACCCCGCCATTCAAGTGATCGCGAAGGGATTCTGCAGCCCCGACATGAAAGGCCGCTTCAAAACACTGTTTCAAGAACGCGCGTCCCGCATCGCCCTGCGCCCCGGCCCGGCTACAACTACTAGGGCACTACCAAGCCTCGATAATATCGACAGGGGAAAGCGTTGACGTTCGTCTCGCTGAACGTGAATGGCGCGGTATTCGTCCGAAGGGAAACCCAGGGGCCATCATTATTGCCCTCTTTCCTGTCGCCCTCTTTCCTGTTTGACACACAGGGGGTAGATGCTTATTTTATGCCGCTATTCTGAATCAGCAGAGGAATGAAGGGATTGGTTTTTATGGCGTCAGATTACTCCGCGTCCGATTTTCGAAAGGGTCTTCGTGTTGAACTCGACAACATCCCCTATATTATTTCCGAGTTCAATTTCGTGAAGCCCGGCAAGGGCGCGGCCATCTACACCTGCCGCCTCAAAAGTCTGATCGACGGCAATACCTATGTGCGCAATTTCCGATCCAATGACACCTTGAAGCGGCCCGACCTGGAAGAGCGCAATATGCGTTACTCCCACTATGAGGGCGATGACTATATCTTCATGGACGAGAATTACGAGCAGTTCACCCTTCCGGGCAAGGTGCTTGGCGACAACCGGTATTTCCTGTTTGAGGACTGCGAAGTTCACGTCCTCTACTTCAATGGCATCCCGGTGGATGTCACCCTGCCGACCTTCATTGAGAAGGAAATTCTGGACACCGAGCCCGGCGCCCGCGGCAACACGGCAACCAATACGCTCAAACCCGCCAAGATTAACGGCGGTTTCGAAATTCAAGTGCCGCTGTTCATCAACCAGGGCGACACCATCAAGATCGACACGCGCACCGGCGAGTATTATGACCGGGTGTTGAAGAAGTAGTTTGATCACGAAGCGTTCTCCCCATCTCGAGCGAGCCCGGTTGCAGGGGTTGCAACCGACGCTGAAGTTGCGCAGTTTGATTCTTGCCTCCATTCGGGACTGGTTTCAACATAACGGGTTTACCGAGATTGAAACCCCCGTTCGCCTCCCCGCCCCGGCGTTGGAACTCCACATTGACGCCGAACCTTCAGGCGATGCCTTCCTTCGCACCTCGCCGGAACTGCACATGAAGCGGTTGCTGGCAGCGGGGTATGAACGGATTTATCAAATCGGCCCCTGCTTCCGAAAAGGCGAGAGCGGCCGACTCCATAACCCGGAATACACCATGCTGGAGTGGTACAGGGCCCATGCCGACTATCGCGACATCATGGAGGATGCGGAAAATCTGCTGACACATATCTCATCCTGTCCGAGTCTCTCTTCTTCTGTAGTAGCCACCGCCCGCCCTCCCTGGCCCCGATTGACCGTGGAGGAACTATTCCTGAAACATGCGGGCTGGAATCCGGTTGAGCACTATGACGCTCACCGGTTTGAGGAAGATCTGGTCTCCAAAGTCGAGCCCGCCCTTCCCCGCGACACGCCTGTGTTTATGATGGATTATCCGGCTGCTGCTGCGGCCCTCTCGCGACGGAAACCGGGGCGTGAAACCGTGGCCGAGCGTTTTGAGTTGTATATCAACGGGGTGGAAATCGCCAACGCCTTCAGCGAACTGACAGATCCCGTCGAACAGCGCCGCAGGTTCGAAGTCTGCGCTCGTGACCGACAGGTCATGAATGCCCCTGTCTATCCCCTGGATGAGGACTTCCTGGACGCTCTGGACCTTGGCATGCCGCCCTCAGGCGGGATCGCCGTGGGCATCGACCGCCTGATCATGGTTCTCACCGGCGCCTCCTCCCTCGATGCCGTGATGGCGTTCAGGGAACGGGGATAGGCATCGCAGGAGAGAGGCGAATCGCGGGCAGTTACAGACCCACTCTCAGGCCGGAAACGCATCCGTCCGGAATGGCCACGCCGGAAGACCCTGACGATTGACCAGATTGGCGTCAACAGGGTTGTCGGCCCAGGCGTAGCGGACAAAGGCGGGCTGTTTGACGTCGGGATGCTGCAATTGAACAGTATTCTTCCTGACCACGGCCTGGGCCCAGACCCAGGCTCCATTCTCGCCCGCGATGGCGAATCCCCCGGGCGGCAGACCGTCACGGGTCTTCAGGGGACAGGTGAACGTGACGGTCATGACCTGACCGGTGATCTCGACCGACTTCATTTGCGGACCGTCGGCAACAAGGGTTTCCTTCCACAGGTCTCGCCGGGTCAACAGGGCGAGGCGTTCCCCAACGGTTCGTTTATTGGTGGGATGGATATCCTCGGCATCGCCGCAGTCCAGAATGACCGCCATGGCGGTATCGGGCAGGCGCAGGGCCAGGGTCTGGGCTTCACGGAGTTCCGCCCAGGTGGAACGGTCTCCCGCATGGGTTGGCGGTTGACGGAATGCCGGGAGTTGAACGAGATGAAAGGGTAGTTTGCCGTAAGGCCCGGGCGCAAACGTGTGACGCCAGTCCAGGATGAGGGCCGCCAGCAGGGCCCGATAGGCTTCGGCGCGGTCCACATTGGATTCACCCTGGTACCACCAGGCGCCCGCCAGGGCCATCCCGGCCAGGGGCCGGATCATGCCCTGATACAAGGCGGAAAAGGTTGAGGACGTCACCGGGTATTCTTCCAGCATGGATATGTCCATCGTGGGGCGCGAAGCGATCAGGGGAGACCCCAGCCGGAAGCGCCAGGTTTCCGGCAGGTCGATGCGTTGGCCATACC
>CAYHEL010000011.1:0-17901 GCA_964355415.1 uncultured Verrucomicrobiota bacterium
TAGGGTGGCTCAGACTATATCACAGACACACAATTCTGTAATTCACAAAAACATCGCGACAAATTTGTGCCCCATATCAGGTTCGGTAGTCCCGAAGATGAATCCCAAGATGCTTGATCCGGTAGTTGATGATCCGTTGCGTGGATTGAAGGTGCCGGGCGACGGCGGCCGCAATCCCCCTGTGGCGCTTGAGGGAATCGACAATGACTTCCCGCTCGAAGGATTCCACCATGGTTTCGAGACTGGCGCCGGATTCCGGGAGAAGCGCGGTATTCGTTGCATCACTGGTCTGCAAGGATGGCGGCAACGAGTACCCGTGCAACACTTCATCGGTGGACGTCAACACGGCCCGCTCGATGCAATTCTCCAGTTCCCGCACATTGCCGGGCCAGTGATAGGCCATCATCATGTTGATCGCCTGGGTGGAAATCCGCTTGATCTTCTTCACATACGTCTGATTGCTTTTTTGGAGAAAATAGTCAGCCAGAAGCAAGATATCCGACCGCCGTTCCCGAAGAGGCGGCATATGAATGGGAAACACATTAAGGCGGTAGTAGAGATCCTCCCGGAACCTGCCGGAATGAATGGCCTCCTCCAGATTCCGGCTCGTGGCGGCAATCACGCGCACGTTGACGTCAATCGGGCGGTTCCCCCCCACCCGTTCAAAGGAACGTTCCTGTAAAACACGCAGCAGTCTGACTTGTACAGCCGGTGTGATGTCGCCGATTTCATCCAGAAACAGCGTGCCGCCATGGGCCAGTTCAAAGCGTCCCTTCCGTTGCTGGGAGGCTCCGGTAAACGAGCCCTTTTCATGGCCGAACAATTCACTCTCGATGAGGTTTTCCGGCAAGGCGGCGCAGTTGACGCTGACAAACGGGTTGGTTCGTCGCGCGCTGCCAAAATGAATGGCCCGGGCAACCAATTCCTTGCCGGTTCCTGTTTCGCCCCGGATCAGCACCGTGGCGGCGCTGTCGGCCACCTGGGCGATCTGGTCGTACACAACCCGCATTCCCTTTGAGTTCCCAACCAGGTTGTGCGGTTGATATTTGTCGCCCAACTGTCGGCGCAACCTCTCGTTCTCCGCCTTCAACCCCTCCTGCTCGACCATCTGCTCGCGAATACTGGCCACGGCCTCGGCAAGGAGGTTGGCCACCAGGCGGAGAAACTCCTGATCCTTGCCTAACATCCCCTTCTCATCGGACGGGCGGTCAATACTGATGGTTCCGATCACAATCCGGTTATGCACAATCGGCACACAGATAAAAGCCACAGGCCCGCCCTTTCGGGAACGCGTCCGGTTCAAAAACCGGGAATCCTTGCTCAAATCCGGAACCACCTCCGCCTTTCCGCTTTTGGCAACACTTCCCGTAATCCCTTCGCCCAAACGGTACTGACCGCGTTTGTGCTCCTCCGGCGTCAACCCCCGGGACGCCTCAATGACAAAGACATCGGTGTCCGGACGCCGTAACGTCAGCGTCCCGAAGGACATCCCCATGTCCTTCTCCAGAATATCGAAAACTTCCTGAAACAAGGCGGAAATGTCACGACGGTGCGCCACCGCCCGGGATATCCGGTACAGCACACTCAGTTCCACGCTCTCACGTTTTTCCATCATATCCTCACAAATTGATTCGATAAAGACGAACTACAAAACTGTATCGCAACTCGTTCAGTCATTCAAGAATGGAGAATTGACCAAGATGGTTATGATCCGGATTCCGGACCCGAAGGCATGAGTTCACTCACGGTGATCAGGTTGCCCCGTCCCGAACTGACCCGGATTGTTTTCCGGATGAGTCGGGTGAGATTCTGATGGTCATCGGGCATGCGGTTCCGGATGTCATCGAGAAAGCGATGACCCTCCGGCGCCACGACGCTGATCAAGACCAGCGCGCCCGTTTCAGCGGCGCACATGAGGCCCCTATACTCGGCGGAGGTCTTCGGATCCCGAACGTACATCAGGTCGGGCGCCAAAAAAAGACTGTTCTGGAGTCCCTCCTCAAGGGACGGGATATCCGTGCCCACCTCGACCTGGATGACAACCGAATTCCGATGCCTCAGAAGAAAGGAAAGGTTGTGTTCGAGAATATAGATGACCAGGCTTCTGGTTTGGTTGATCCGGGCAAGCGAGGCATACAGAAGACGCGACAACGAGTCCGACGACGGACCGCTAAACAACACCACGCCCCCATCGTCACGATGCAGGATTTCATCCATTAATATCAACTGATCAGGATGACTGAGCATGCTTTCAAGATCAGGAATGTCATACGTCATGCGTTGAATAGAAAGGAACACACTCCCTCGCTGGGTCAGGTAATGGACTCTGAACCTGCCCAATTTCGGCATTCCGAACGCAAATACCCCGTGACTGCCCGCATCCGCCGCCCCCGACCGGCGGGCATGACCCGAAAAAAATGCCAGGGTATCGCGGATGTCATCAGGCGTCAGCACGACATTGATGACGATATGAAATGCCGAACCCTCCTTTTCAACGGGCGGCGCTCCCGCGACAAGCAGCACCTGGGAAAAACGGTTGCCTTCGCTAAGATAGGACAGGATCTTCGACGCATAGTTCATGACATCCCCCGAATTTGACTCTGACGATAACTCCCTTTCCCTCGCAATGCTGATTGGCCCCTATCACAACAAGCCCGTCACTCCGGGATGCAGACCTCTTCCTCACAGTCCTGTTCAGACCTCGCGGGGAGTGTAGTGGGTATGGAGAAGTTCATGCGAGAGATGACTCAGGGGTTTAGTCAAGAACTCCTTGTAAAGCGCCATGACAGCAGGATTCTCATGGGATTTACGCAGGGGCATGTTGTGATCCTCGACATAGATTGACTTGGCCCGCGCCTCAAGCTTTTCGCGTGTCGGGAGAATCGGTTGGCCGCCGCCGCCAAGACATCCCCCGGGACAGGTCATCACCTCGATGAACGCATAGTCTGATTTTCCAGCCGCAATTTCATCCAGCAAAAACCTCGCGTTCTTGAGCGTATGGGCCACCGCAACCTTCAGCGTTTTCCCGCCCACATCCAGTTCGGCATGCTTGAGACCGTCGATTCCGCGAACGGCTGTCAGATTGATATTCGCCAGCGGTGTTCCCGTGGCCACTTCATAAGCCGTGCGTACCGCCGCCTCCATAACGCCGCCGGTGGCTCCGAAAATGACGGCCGCCCCCGTGGATTGCCCGAGGGGATCGTCGAAGCGCTGTTCCTCAATATGGTCAAAATCCAGGCCCACGTTCTTGATCATACGGGCCAGTTCGCGGGTGGTCAGGACGTAATCGACGTCGAAAAAGGGTTCTCTGTTCCCTTTTCCCTTCTGTTTCCACCACGTCCACGCGGATCGCATTTCAGGACGCTTCGCCTCGAATTTCTTCGCGGTGCACGGCATGATGGACACCACCACCATGGAGGCCGGATCGATCCCGACTTTCTCGGCATAGTAGCTCTTGGCCACTGCGCCAAACATCTGCTGGGGTGATTTGCACGACGAGAGGTGCTTAAGCAATTTCGGGTAGAACGTTTCGATAAAGGAGATCCACCCCGGCGAACAACTGGTGATCATGGGTAACGTCCCGCCATGAGTCAGCCGTTCCAGCAGTTCTGTCCCCTCCTCCATGATGGTAAGATCGGCCGTGAACTGGGTATCAAAGACACGATTAAACCCCAGTTTTCGCAAGGCCGCCACCATCTTGCCCGTCACCAGAGCGCCCATCTCCATGCCCAGGGCTTCACCAATGGAGGCCCGGATGGCCGGCGCCGTCTGAACCACCACCACTTTCGAGGGATCCCGAAGCGCTTTGAACACGTCCTCGGTTTCATCCTGTTCCACAATGGCCGCCGTCGGACACACCACGGTACATTGACCGCAGTTCGTACAGACGGAGTGTTTCAGTCCGCGATCCATGAAGGTTCCAATATGCGTCCGGATGCCGCGCCCGGCGACATCAATGGCCGACACGCTCTGAACGTCTTTGCATACGGCAACACAGCGTCCACACAGGATGCACTTGTTGTTATCCCTGATGATCGACGGGCTGCTTTCATCCCGCGCCACCCCCTTTTTCGTCGCGGGAAATCGGGCTCGCGTCACGTTCAGACGCTCCGCCATCGACTGAAGCTCGCACGACCCGTTACGGGCACAGGCGAGGCAGTCCGACGGATGGTTTGCCAGCAGAAGTTCGACCGCTGTTTTTCGGGCCGTCCTCACGCGCGCCGAGGCCGTCTGAATCTCCATGTTGGGAATTGCCTTGGTGACACAGGAACGCACCAGGGTGCGCGCGCCCTTGACCTCCACCACACACACTCCACAGGAGGCGTTGGCCGCCACATGATCCAGATAACACAGAGTCGGCAACGTGACGCCCGCCGAACGGCAGGCCTCAAGAAGAGTGATGCCGCACGGCACCTCCACACGGGTTCCGTCAATTGTCAGTGTCATTGAAGCCATTGTTGAATCCTCCCTATTTACCAGGGTTTACGCGCATTATCACGCACATCGCACCGCAGGCATCGCAGAGACTCACTGTGGGCCTGCTGCCCTGAATACCCCTGGGTAATTTCCATGAAGTTGCCGCGTCGAGCTACGACGGGAATATGGCGCACCGTGACGTTGGAACATTTCGTCGGGTTGACGGGTACACCCATTCCATAATTGAACTCCCGGAACAGTCTCCGGAATCGATCCTCACCGGTTAGCGCCTTGTCAATTGCCTGAGCGGCCCGCTTGGCAAGTCCCATCGCCTCACTTGCCGTGGCAGGGCCCGTCACGGCATCACCCACCGCATAAATAGTCGGCACGTTGGTCTTCAGGGTAAATCCGTCAATACGCACGGTGCCGTTTCGGGCGCACTCAATCCCCGCCTTCGACAACGCCTCAGACCCCACACGCTCACCGATGGCCAGGAGCACGGCATCGCAGGATATTTCGAGCGTTTGCCCGGCTGGAACAGGAGTCGGCCGACCACTTCTGTCCAACGGCCCCGGTTTCATTTTTCGAAACCGCACCGCCCGGACCCGGCCCTGGGCGTCACCGAGAAACGCTTCGGGCGCCAGCATATACATAAAGTGAACGCCCTCGTCCTCGGCGCCTTTCAGTTCGGTCACATTAGCCGGCATCTCGCTACGACCGCGCCGGTAGGTCACCGTCACGTCAGAACCCAGTCTCCACAGCGTCCTGGCCGCATCAATGGCGACATTTCCGCCGCCGATGATCAGAGTCTTCCGGCCAGGCGCCCCGGCTTGCTTCATGTTGAACGCTTCAAGAAAGTGGTAGCCGGGGTAAACGCCCTTGAGCGTTTCACCCGGCAGGCCGATCTTCTGATCTTCCTGCGCCCCGATGGCAATGATGACGGCGTCGTTCTGTTTGGTCAGGGCGTTGATCGCAATGTCGCGGCCCACCTTTATTCCAAACTCAAACCGAACTCCCAGCGCCTTGATGAAAGCCACCTCTTTGTCCATCACCTCGCGCGGCAGCCGATAAGCCGGAATTCCGTATCGCATGATTCCGCCGGCCTTCTTGTGTTCGTCATAAACCGTGACGGTATGACCAAGGCGTGACAGATAGAAGGCGGACGTCAGGCCGGCCGGCCCGGCGCCCACAATGGCAATGGACTTTCCGGTCGCCGGCTGTTTTTCATCAATGAGCCGCTTATAGATGGCCTTTTCCTTGCCCATCTTATACATCGTGTCGGCCAGGTAGCGGTGGATCTCGTTTTGCGCCACGGCCTGATCCAAGTCCTCGCGCCGACACCGCATCTGGCAGTGGAAGTGGCAGACTCGTCCAAGGCTTCCGGGAAACGGATTATCCCGCAACGTCAGTTCAAAGGCATCCTCAAGCCGCCCTTCCTTAAGCAAGGCGAGATACCCCGGAATGTTCATGTGAAGAGGGCACGAATTTTCGCAAAGCGCCAGATAGAGGCTTTCGCAAGCCCCCGCCGAACACCGGTGTTCACGGATATGCTCCAGGTAGTCATCCTTGAAATATGTGAGTGTTGTGAGCACGGGATTAACCGCCGTCTGGCCCAGTCCGCACAGGGAGGAATCCCGGATGACGTGCGCCAGGGATTCCAACTCCGCGAGATCCGTTTCATTGGAGTTTCCCTTCGAAATGGCTGTCAAAATGCGCAAAGACTGCGACAATCCCTCTCTGCAGGGAGTACATTTGCCACAGGATTCGGCCGCCGTAAATCCCACAAAGTAACGGGCCACATCCACCATGCAGTTATCCTGATCCATAACGACCATCCCGCCGGATCCCATAATCGCGCCCAACGCCGCCAGCGAATCGTAGTCAACGGGAGTCTTAAACTGGTCAACAGGGATACAACCACCCGACGGCCCTCCTGTCTGAACGGCCTTGATTTTCTTCCCGATCAGGCCCGTCCCCTCACCCATTCCATAGACGATGTCCTCGATGGGCGTCCCCAGCGGCAATTCCACAAGACCGGTATTCTTAACCTTGCCCACGAGCGAAAACACCTTCGTTCCGGCGCTTTTCGCCGTCCCGATCCCCGCAAACCACCCGGCGCCCGCCGAGAGAATGGCCGGGATGTTGCACAGGGTTTCCACGTTATTAATGGTCGTCGGCGACCCGTTCAGACCGCGCTCCGCCGGATAAGGCGGACGCGGCAACGGTCGTCCCGCGAGGCTTTCAGCCGAGGCAATCAGGGCCGTCTCCTCGCCGCACACAAACGCGCCGGCGCCCTGGATGATCTCGATATCGAAACTGAACCCCGATCCCAGTATGTTGGAACCCAGCAACCCTCTCGTCCGGGCGGCCTTAATCGCCTTATTCAGACGCTCGACGGCAAGCGGGTATTCCGCGCGAACATAGACGAGGCCCGAAGCCGCCCCCATGGCATAGGCTCCGATCATCATGCCTTCGAGGAGCATGTGCGGGTCGCTTTCGATCTCGTTCCGGTTCATGTAGGCGCCAGGGTCGCCCTCGTCGGCATTGCAGACAATGAACTTGTCGCAGGCGGCCTGCGCCTGCATCAACTCCCATTTCCGTCCGGTGGGAAAACCCGCACCCCCGCGACCGCGCAGTTTGGACGCCTTGACCACGTCAATCACGCCCGATGGGGTCATGGCCAGAAGCGCCTTGGCCACGGCGGCATAACCGCCAACGGCTATATAATCATCAATGGACTCCGGATCAATCAATCCGCAATCGCGCAACACGAGTTTCTGCTGGCCCTTGAAAAAGGGAATCTCATTCCATTCCGGGGTTCCCGGGTAGCCGATTCCGAACGAGGCCTTCCCGGTCACAAAATCCCAGGCACTGATCTTCGCACGGGCTTGGTCGGCCAATTTTTCAGCCGCACGGGGATCCACGGCCGCTTTCAGCACCCCGGCACAGTGTTTGACCGTGAACTGACTGAACAACAAAACGGGTTTGCCGGGAACGTACAGCATGACCAGGGGTTCTTCGGAGCAAAACCCGAAGCAACCGGTTCGTTTCAGCGCGACCGGCGATTTCTTCTTCTTGATCAGGGCGCCGAACTCCGCCCATACGGCATCCGCCCCGTTGCCAATTCCACAGGTGCCCAAGCCGACGCTGATCATGGGCTTCTCCGGAGCCACAGCCGACCATGCGGATCGGCGAATCGCATCAAGATCGGTCATGTTTCGAATGATCATCGGCCCGCCTCCTTCTGAAGTTTCCCAATGAGTCCAAGCAATTTCCCCGCCGTAATGTGGGAATGTATCTTGCCGTCTATCGCCACCACAGGCGCCAGGGCGCACTGCCCAAAACAGGCCACCGTACGGATCGTAATACATTTGTCGGGGGTGGTGTACGAGGACTCATCATCCTCCGCAAAGTCACGACATCCCAATTTCGCGGCGCTCTCCTCAAGGAGGGAACGCGATCCCCGGGTATGGCAGGCCGTGCCCCGGCAAACCACGATGGTATGCTTGCCCTGCGGCTTGAGGTTGAAAAAAGAATAAAAGGTGGCTACCGAATAGACCTGCGACAAGGGGATGCCCGCTTTTCGGGAAACCTGTTTAAGCGTCTCCTCGTCCAGATGATTGAACTCTTCGGTCTCCTGGAGTTCCTCAAGAATGCTGAGCAGGCAACCCGGCTTCCCTTGAAATTTCTTGATGACCGATTCTGTCGAAGAACACCGCTTCCTCATGACCTTGTTCGGCATATTACCCTCTCCGTTTCGATGTGGTCGCTTTAGCGATTACCAGGACATTATCACGCCTATAAACAGTGTGCCAATTATTTTCAAAGCCGGTTGCCAGCCGAACCGCGCTGTTGCAGCGCATGGTGGCCCTCGACAACCCCGACCTTCAACGCCGCGCCTGCATTGGACTGGGCGCTATGGGCGCGGACGCCAAACCCGCGCTGGAGACGCTGAAGGCGCTGACGAACCACGCCCATTCTCCACTCAAGCAAGCCGCCACCGAGGCGGTTGCCGTCATAAGTGCAATTCCCACCCGAACCATCGGGAAGGGCCAAGCGCCATGATGCCCCTCCGACATACGAATGTTTCATGATGGTTCCATTCTGGACAGGCTTGAACGCTATCCACTTACAATTTTCCTGCACGGTAGAGGGCAACGGTTACTGCCGCTATATCACCAATACTCTCGCCGAGTTCGGCTGGAACGATCTGGCAGGCGCTCACGGCGTGGGCTAACCCTTCCCTGCGCAGAGTCTCGTTCATCGAAGGCTCCAGGTGCCTGCGGCAACGGACAAAGACACTACCCAGAACAATCCGCTGCGGGTTGAGAATATCGACCAGCACCGCCAGGGCCCGTCCCAGATATCTGCCGGACTCGGATAATATCTTGACCGCCAGCGGATCGCCGGCGTCTGCGGCGACTCCGACCTCTCTGGCTGTGATCTGATCAACAGGCCTGGCGCCAAACGCCGAGGTCAATCCCTCGGCGCCGATGATCCTTCGTGCAAGTTGGGCGATACCGCCCCCGCTGCAATAACCCTCGACCGATCCCGCTTTCCCATAACCGATTGGTCCATCGGGTTCCAGTCTGACGTGACCGATTTCACCGGCAGCGCCTGAAGTTCCCTCGTAAAGACGATTGTTCAATATCAACCCTGCCCCGAAACCGGTGCCGCACGTGATGAAAACCATGTTTTCGGATCCCCGCCCCGCCCCGAACCTCCATTCGGCAAGGGCGCCAGCATTGGCATCATTCATCAGGTAGGCCTTGCCACCAAATTGCTTTTCCAGCATTGAGGTAATCTGGACATTGTCCCAACCGGGAAGATTGGGGGGGGAGAGAATAACACCCCTCTTGGCATCTTGCGGATCTCCACACGACACTCCGAAAAGAGTACCGCCGGATGGATTGAATTTTTCCACTTCTCTGAAAAGTTGCGCGATTGTCTCGGGATATGTCGTAGTCGGAATCCGCGTCGATGAGATGATCGAACCCGTTGAGTCTGCCAAAATGACGGCGCACTTTGTTCCGCCGATATCCAGGCCGATTAGTTGGTTGCTGTTTGCCATGCGGGTAAACCTCCTCTGGGCCTCTGATTGGCGTGCCCACTCGGGCAGTCAAAGGTGGACGTCTTATATCATGGCGAGGGGGCGGCGGCAACTCTCGGAATTAGGCCTGTCGGCGGCCACACCTCACAGTACCAGTCGAACTGGAAGGGCGCCTCCTGCCCGTCCTGCAACACCCGCCACTGGGCCGGATCGAAGTCCCTGGGGATTTCGATCTTCAGCCTGACGAGTTCATTCGAGTAATCGCTCCCCGTGGGATTGGTGAGAACCCAGGTTCATGCGCCGCTCCTCATGGTGTGCCTAGCACGATTTGCTTACCGTCGAAACTCACTTTGCGTTTACCGACCAAAGCCGAGGCGCCGCCCTCCAGCACCTCAACCGCCGGCGCGTCGCCCTTCTGGATCGTCATCAGCACCAGAAACTCCTGCTCCTTGTCCTTGCCGTCCACCAGGATCGCCCGCCGCAGGAACGGACTCCGCTTGTGCGATCCGTGGTAGTTGATCTCGTGAATGTGCTCGTAGTCCACCGTCCGAACCTGAGCCCCCGCCGGCCTGACCACCGTACCCATCAGCGTCGCACCGTTCGGTGCTGTGATGACGAATTGCCCATTCGTGCACGTCACCGTGTTCTCGCGTCCGGTCGCCAGTTGCCACACGTTCGACCCCTGAGTCCCGGTGAGGTGATCGCCCACCGCCACCAGGCACGGCGCGCCGCATGTCCCCGAGTAATCCACGCCGAAGCCCCGGACCGCGCGGATCCCGATGTCCACCGGCTTATCGGCCTTCCACTCGGTCACTGTGGCGCCGCCCTTTCCGGGCTTCTCGCTCTTCTCTTTCGGGAAGTGCAGGTAGATCTCGTCCATGTTCAGGCTCACCGTGCCCGACCCGTCCTGCTCCACAGCCGACTGCATGACCTTGGCCTGCGGACTGCCGCCGATGTTCTGTTCGCCCACATCCACCATGTTCTGGTACAGGGAGTAGTCAGGCAGGTTTCGGCCTGACGCGCCATGGCCATAGCCCTGACCGCGCACGGCCCACGACGCGCCCAGCCCGTCGATCCGGAAGGTGCCGCCTTCGCAACTGGCCCAACTCCCGCCGGCCTGGTTGCTGTTCGCGAACAACTGCGCCACGCAGTCGTCGCCATCCTTCCACCGATTACGGAAGACAAACCCGCCCTTCTGCCGATCCACTGTCACGCGCGGCATGACGGTCTCGGGGTTCTGCTCCTTCTCCTCGACCGGGTAGTTTAGAAACGCCATCGCCTTCGAGATCCCGTCGTACGCGCCGACCACGCCGTGCGGGTCGTTCAGTTTGCCGGCCTTTGCCAGCACCGCGGTCCGATTCCACGCCCACAGGACGGCGGGTTTCACGTCCGCGGGCACGAAGGAGTAGCCCCGGGCAAACAAACTCAGATCCATCGGCCCGCCGCCAACGTTGAACGATTGCATCCGCGCGCCGCTGTCGGAAAACACCGTCTGGGCTGTGGCCAGCGCTAGAATCTGCCCCATCCGGTCGGCCCCGCGAATGTCGGCGCCGAACATGTTCCGGTAGCCGTACGCGAACGGCATGGCCAGGTGCACCGCATGCCGCGTGTAGGCCTCGCCTTCCTGATTCCACCCGTGCTCGCCCAGCCCGAGCATGCAGTACCGCTCCACCTTGAGCGCCGCCATCTGCGCGTAACCCCAGGCCTCCGAATTCCATCCGGTCGCCCGGTACAGATCCAACCGCCACCGGTCGCCGCAAAACGCGTCCGCCGCCGGTCCGCCGCTCTTGACGGCATACCACGTCATCGCCTTCTGCTCGGACGTCAACGCCAGATTTGCCCAGAAGCCGAGCGGTTCCCACCCTCCCACGGGTTCGGTGAAGATCCGCGCCATCAGCGGGTACTTACCGGTCTCCAGGTAGACGGCGTCGCCCGACTCCATCCGATGGCCGTTGAGATAAAACACGCGGTGCCGCACACCCTTGGCCAGCGCCGACATGCTCTCCAGGCGGTAGTAGCCTGCGCGGCCGACCTCGAGTACGCAGTACAGGTAACACCCCCGCAGCGACATCCTCTTCGTCAGGGTTGCCAGATTCACATTGCCGTTGACGATGTTCGTCTCCCCCACACTTTGGAACACGCAGTCGCCCGCCTTGGTCCCGACCTCCGGCCTCGCGCCGGCCACGCCGCCCACCTCGCGCAAGGCGTCGTCATTCAACCCCTCAGTAACGGGTCCGGCGAATATCCAGGCGTCCAGCGGCTTCTCCAGCGACAGCGGCACGACCGAAACACCGGCGCCCGGTTTGAGATCGGCCGGAGGCTTCAGGCGCGGAAACTCCTTCGGCGGGATCGGTGGCGCTTCCGGCGGATAATCCATCGCGGTCATGGCCATCAAGCCCAGACCCGACCGGTACATAAGACTCCAGTTGCTCGTGTCCTGGGGATTGAATTGCGTGTTCTGCGCACCCCAGTAGTAAAAGTCGAGTTTGTCGGCCAGACAGTCCCGAATCCGCCGATGGAATGACGCGTCGCACGCGTCGCACGCGTCGTAAATCAGATCGTACGCCATCAGGTGCTCGGCCGCAATATAGGCCGCAGCGTGCGCAATCCCGAT
The DNA here is from genome assembly GCA_964355415.1 of uncultured Verrucomicrobiota bacterium. Classification (GTDB taxonomy): domain Bacteria; phylum Verrucomicrobiota; class Kiritimatiellia; order CAIKKV01; family CAITUY01; genus JAABPW01. The sequence continues at coordinate 12,081 of CAYHEL010000011.1, forward strand.
GTGAAACCACTCGCGGTTGTCGATGCTCTTGAGAATCTTCTCCTGCACGCCGGACACGACGGCCTTGTCGCCCGTCAGGGCATAGACGAAGGCCTGGGCCAGGATGCCCTTGTCCGCCTTCAATTGCTGCAGCATGTCCTGGCCCCACGGTGTTTCGGCCTTGGCACGCAAGGCCGGCAGGTCGGCCTTGCGGATCAGAAGCCGGGGGTGTTCGCCCGGTTGAGGCGGCTTGAATCCGGCATCTCCTTGCACCGTCTCCACCACACCCGAGACGCTCCCGCCGCAGCCCACACCATGTACCACCCCGGTCCAAGTTCCCTGGCATTGCCCGCCCGCGACGGCGAACCGCACCTTGTAACCGGCATCCGCCTCGCCACCGATCCAGGGGTCAGCCTGTAGGTGAACCCGTAGCGTCAGCGACTCGCCGTCAGAGCCGCTCTGGCTTGCCGTCACGAAGCCCATATGCGAGGCGTTCGCGCCCTTAACCGTGGCGCCGGAAAACACCGGCACCCAGTTTCCGTTCAGACGCCGCAACCGCAGCGCCACGTCCTGGCGTTCGTCGGGTTTGTCGGCGAACCACGTCCCCTTCCCGATCGTCAGCATCGCGTCGCTGTTCACTGGCAGGCCGGACTCGGCCGCCTCAAGGCCAGTCGCCAGCGCTGCCCCCACGACCACGCATCCCACTATCGCCACCGTTACCCGTTTCATTTGCATGCCTTTCTTTCAGACCATCCCGAGGACAAATTCATTCGGCCTTCCAGACCACCAGGTACCCGTCGATCGGCGCGACCGGGGCCTTCTGCAAGGCGTTCCCCGTGGTAATGACCGTTCCCTCATACACCTCGCCCAGCAGGACCGCCTCGCCGTTGCGGACGCTGACGCCCCACGCGGCCGCCTCGCCGTGCTGCGCGAACACAGTCCACACCTTGCGCGTCTTGAAGTCGGGCGTCACCACCAGCAGGAACGGTTCCGGTTTCGCGTACGGCCCCACCGCGACGCCGTCGATCATGCAGGCGTCGCGGTTCTTGATGAACTTCTCACAGTACCCGCTCAAGTAAAGGTTGCCCTTCTTGTCGGCCTGAATCCCCTTGATCTGGATTTGGCTCGGTTTGCCGCTCCCGTCGGCGTTGACCCGGCAGAGCAGGACCTGTCCCTGCAGGATCCGGCCGGTCGCGGGGTCGAACTTGGCGAAATAGCTCTGGTCGATGCCGCGGCCCATGTTTGCGGCCCTGCTGTAGGAGTCGTACCCGGTGTCATGCGTCGACCGCTTGGCGACATCCAACGGGTCGAGCGCCCAAACATAGTCGCCGCCGTGGATGTACCCGCCCATGTAGAGGAACCCATCCCGGCCGATTGTGAGCCGCTGCACGCGGCTGTCCGCGAACGTGTTCTGGGCGTAAGACGCTTCCGCGCTGAAGTTGTAAACCTCCCACTTCACGGTGCCGTCGTAAGAGTAAGCCACGATAAACGGCATGTGGATCGGGTGATCCTTCATGTGCTTGGAATCGGCCGCGTACGTGTTGAACCCGCCGACGATGACGAGTTTGTTGGAAGCGCTGACGCATACGTCCTCCAGATACTTGTATTTGACCAGCGGAACGTCGCACAGGCGCTTGCCTGTCCGATCCCACACGTACAGGTGCCCCTGCTTCGGCCCCGCGCCAAAGACCTTCTCAGCCGACTGGATCGAGGCCACCGTTCCGTCCGCGCCCACCGCCACGCGCGACGCGCGCTTGGTGTACCGCTCCTGCTTGAAGGGGGGCGTCTGGTTCCGGAACTGGGCCGCCTTGGTGCCGCGTATGATCGCGTCATCCTTCCACACGACCGACGCTCCGTCAGCCGACAACACCGCGACACCGAACGAACCCGCGACGCCGATGGATCCATCTTCGCCCGTTTCCATGTCGTCGATCCAGTCCCCAAGGCGCGAGACCGACACCACGTTGGTACCGCCCGGCGCGAACCGGGCCACCACGCCGTACCCGCCCCCGAGAAGATCCACCGACCTGACGTTGCCGAACGGGTTTCCTTCCGGCAGCGCACCGGCCACGACCACGCAACCGTCCGGCGCGATGTCCACAGCGTTCCATTCTTCGTTCGGGCTGGTTCCGCCAATGTACGTCGCCGTCTGCACCGCAAAGTCGGCGCCAAACCCCGTCGCCGCCGCACACACCAGGCAACACGCCACGCCGGCAAATTTCGAAATCATACTCATAGTCCTTTCTCCTCACATCGAAACAGTAGAGGCATATACGCCCTGCTCGCGGACGGTGTCGCACATGGCAAGGACATTGGCGACGGGCGTTTCTTCCAGGATGCTGTCGTGACTGGCGCCAGCAATGTAGCCGCCGCCAGGCATCATCGTAGTCAGCACAGCCCGGGTCTGCTGCCGGACGAAGTCGGGCGTGCCGTTGATCAGGACGTGATGCGAATCAATCGCGCCGTTGAAGGTGATGCGCCGTCCGTATTGCTCCTTCAGGTGCTGCAACTCCATGCCGGCGCAGGATGGTTGGACGGCGTGGACGGCGTCCAGTTCCACCTCGATCAGTGCCGGCAACAGCGGCTCGAACCCGCCGCAGCAATGGAGTTGCACCTTCAACCGGTAATCGTGTCCCAGCCGGATCAGCCGCCGCAGATGCGGCAAACAGAACTCGCGAAACAGGTCCGGCCCGATGAGCGGTCCGGTCTGGCTGCCGAAGTCGTTGCCGATAAAGAACACGTCAATCAATCCGTCCGCCGCGTCGAAGATCCGTTGGCTGACCGTCGCGTAGTAGTCCACGACGTGTTGGAAGACGGCGTGGACGAGTGCCGGGTCGGTGTACATCCGGATCATCATGCTTTCCATTCCCAGCAACTCCATAACGTCGTGCCAGAACGGCGACCAATCGCCGCCGAGGATCGCATAGGTGTCATGCTCCGCCCCCGCCGCGCGGCGGATGTCCGCCACGTCCATCCACGCTGGATCGGGCCACGGATAGGCGTGGACTTGCGGCAAGTCAGCTTCTGCCAGCGGATGATTCAGCGGTTGACCATACCCCAGGCCGCTGCGTTGAATGCCAAAGACGGTTCGCGACTTAGCGCCTTCGAGCAGCGAAAATACCGGTCCCCGATACGTCGCATGCACGCGCCGAAAATCGTCCGCGAGGCGAACCCGGAGCGCCTCGTCGTCGAGCGCCAACTCTCGTTTCGCCTTCGCCCAGAACTCGTCTGACGCGCCGCACCAGATCGGCACCCGGTCGGGTTCCTCGTGCGCCAACGCCGCCAACACCCGGTTGCGCGGTTTCATCTCGCGCCCCTTTGTCATTGTCATTGTTTGTCCTTTCGCAGATCGGAACGATAGATTCGACCTTCCTGTCCCGGCCGGGTCAACAGTATTCGAGTTTTTATGGTTGGGTCCCTTCTAAGGTTCCGCGACGACGATGACGGAGCGGGCATCACACAATGTCGTTTGACCCTCGATTACGTTCACCGCAACGATGAAGACGCTGACACCGGGACCGGTCGGCGTGCCGGCAAGGAGGCCCGTCTTCGGATCGAGCGTGAGCCAGGCAGACTCGCGCTTGATGCCGGAGTTGTCCTTGTTGGTGTTCACTGCCTCCAACGCCCTGGCGTGAACTTTGCCGCTTAAGGCCCACGTTACAGGTTTCTCACACTTCGCCTGAAACGTTGTCGAAAAGGGTTGATTGAGTTTCACGCGATAGACCTGCTGTGTCGTGGTGATGACCGGCGGGGCAAACGTTGACGCGGTGAAAGTGACCTTCGTTACAGGACTCGGCTTCATCCCGGGCTTCACGGTGATGGCTTTCAATGTCACGCCGCCCTTGACTGTTACCGGCTTTTCGAAGCGCGGTGAACTCTCGGTCGGTTCCGTGCCGTCAAGCGTGTAATGAATCGCCGCGCCGGCATGGATCGAGCGCAACAATACCGGCACGGAGTCGAAGACCGGCCCACCCGCCGGGAAGATTTCCGGCGCACTCGCTGACTTGGGATTCTTCACGTACTCGTCGAGGAACTGCATCGTCCGCTGGCCAAACGTGACTTCGTTGTCGGCCTTGTCCTTCGTGAACATCTTGTCCACCGTCACGCCAACCAGACAGTGACCGTAATCGCGCGGGTTCTTCACGTCCGTTGCCGGCTTGCCGTAAACCGTCCCCAACTCCGCAATCGCTCCCGCTTCCCGGTACGCGGCAACGCCTTTCGGCACGAACGTCTCAGGCATCGCGCCGCAGGTGAACACGGGCGGATCGTTGGGGCCGAGCCAGCCGTCGCGTTTGGTGGCCAGCGTGCCGGCGCCCCAGTCGGTCACGAACGCACAGACCTGGGCCGACATCTCCGCGTCGGCAGGGTGCGGTTCGAGCATCGGGATGAAGTTGACCGGCCCGCCGCGTTTCACTTGTTGGACGAGCGTCTGCGAATCCGACGGCGCGAGGTGTTGCGTCAACCAACCGCCCGCCGAAACGCCCAGCATCCCGATCCGTTCGGGATCAATCTTGTACTTGACCGCGTTGGCGCGCAGATAACGGATCGCCGCGGCGCCGTCCCAGATGGCCATCGGCACCGGCTGTTGCGCGCCAAGGACATAGTCCGGCATCGCAACGACGTAACCGGCATCCACAAGCGCCTTGAAGTTCTTGGCGTCGCCGCCGCCCTTGCCACCCCAACCGCCGCCGTAGAACCAGACGATACACGGCAGCCTCTCCGCCTTGGTGTTATGGGGGACATAGATATCCATCCTTTCCCAATCCCGTTCCGCCGGAAGGAACTTCACGCCGATGTGATTCTCCGCCATCGGCACCTGCACCGGTTTGTATTTCGACGCCTCGTGCTGAGCTCGAACCGGCGCCCCCAGTGTCATCGCCAACGCAACCACGACCGCAATAATGATGGGGCTCATAAGTCTCCTCACGTGCTCTGCCGACAATGACCAAAAAAGTGAGTCTGGACAAACCGAACACGGCAGCGCGGGTTTACTGGACATTGATTTTCTCCCCATCGAACGCAAACTTCCGGTTGCCCACGCTGACTTTCGCCGCCAACCCGGCGCCGTCCACCTTGATTTCGGGCGGCTTGCCATTCTGGATGGTGATCACGCAAAAATACTCCTCGCCACCCGTGGCCTTGACGCCCGCCGCGAGGTTGACGTTGCCGGGCGCGATGAACTGCCCGCGCAGGTTCGGCCCTGTCTCGTCGCCCACGGTGAACACATTGCCGGCCACGGTGGCATTGCGCAACGCCATCTGCCAGGTCGGGTTCGTCCCACCGGCAATCTTGTCCACGATCACGATCACCGCCGGCGCGGCACCCTTGCCGGTAAAGTCGAGCGCCAGGGCGCGCGTGCCCTTGATGCCCTTGTCCACCGGTTTAGCGCCTTTGCCTACCGGCCTGTCCACGTACAACGGCGTGAGATCAAGCGTGAGCAGGGCCAGCCGGTCTTCCGGCGTCGCGAAATAGGTCGTGCGCGGCCCGGTCATGTCGTTGAACCCGCCCGCCGCGACGTAACAGGCGCCCTGGCTCCAAAGTTGGCCGAGTCCGCGGATGCTCAACTCCATCATCGTACCGGCGCGTTCGTAGTGGCAACCGCCGAGCGTCTCCGTCTTGAAGTTGGTGGTCACAAGAAAGTCGTCCTTGTCCTTGTATTGCGGACGGAAGACGTAGTGTCCCTTGCGCGGGTCGGGAGAGACCCAGCGCAGCAACGGGCCCGGTTCCTTCGCCTCCACATCCCACGGATACGCCGCGAACAGGAACGGCGCGCAGAGGCCGGTCGACAACGCGAACGTCTTCTTCCCGCTCTCGAGGCCGGCATCCCGCTGGTAGATCCACT
>CAYHEL010000012.1:0-17505 GCA_964355415.1 uncultured Verrucomicrobiota bacterium
GATCGAACTGGTCGTGCGCGAGGGCCAGAGTCCGATTTCCCAGGAATTCGGAATGTTTCTTCACCAGACGCGCGTCGGCATGAAACTGGAGGACGCCTTTGACGGCATGCAGAAGCGGGTTGCCAGCGATGACCTGGCTCTGATGATCGGCGCGTTGGAGACGGCCCGCCAGACGGGCGGGAATCTGACGGAAGTGTTTGAGAAAATCGCGCATACGATCCGGGAACGGATGAGGATCGAAATGCGCATCCGAACCCTGACCGCCCAGGGGCGTTTGCAGGGAGTCATTGTGGGCGCCATGCCGTTGCTGCTGGGGATCGCCCTGTTTTTCCTGGATCCCTCGATGATGAGGGCTTTTCTTCACTCCGGATTCGGAATCACCCTGTTGCTGGTGGTGGGTGTGCTGGAATGTCTCGGGGCGCTGGTAATCCGGAAAATCATCTCGATCGACGTGTGATCATGAATAGTGTGTTTGAATATGGACTCTGTCTGTTATGGGCGGTATTTGCCGGCCTGTCGGCGTGGTACTGTGCCCAGATCCTGAAACAGGTGACTTATGTGACGTTGGCCGACGGAAGGCGGCAGGAACGGCGTTTGCCTTTCAGTTTCCGGCTCTTGCTGCCATTGGCGCCCAACCTTGCCCCGTTGTTCCGGAAACCGGTTTTCGAGAAACAGACCGCCACGCTCTCCCGGAAAATTGTGGCGGCGGGATTTGGCGGGTTATTGACCCCCGAGGAGTTTATGGCCTTCAAGGTGCTTCTTCCGACCATCCTGGGGTCACTGCTCGTGGCCCTGATGTGGGCGCTGCTGGCCATGGTGCCCGGGAAAGCCGGACTGGTGATGCAGCGCCATGAGGGACCCTACGCCCTGATCATTCTGCTCTGGTTTTATGCCTATCCGGGTCTCTGGTTGAGGGGCGTTTTGGCCGACCGGCACCGGAAGATCCAGAAATCGTTGCCGTTTGTCCTCGATCTTCTGACGTTGTCGGTGGAAGCGGGACTTGATTTTATGAACGCCATGCAACGCATTGTTGAACGGAGCAAAGTGGATGCGCTGGGCGAGGAATTGTTGCGCGTCTTGCGCGAGATTCAGTTGGGTAAAACGCGGCGCGCAGCGCTGAAGGATATGTCGGATCGGGTTGACCAGGCGGATTTGCGTTCCGTGATGAACGCCTTGGTTCAGGCCGATGAATTGGGGGTGGGAATTGCCTCCATTCTTCGCATCCAGGCGGATCAGATGCGCCAGCGCCGGTTTGAGCGCGCTGAAAAAATGGCGAACGAAGCGCCGGTTAAAATGCTCTTCCCGCTGGTCGCCTTTATCTTTCCTGCTGTTTTTCTGGTTCTATTGGGCCCCATTATTCTCCAGATTCTGCGTCAGATTTAAGGGGTATTGACAGTCTGGAAATGGGGGATTATGGTGAGTTCGCGTCAAAGAAAGTAGTCATGGAAAAAACAATCCATCTGATGGTGACAGAGGGGCCTGCGAGCGGACGTGAAATACACGTTCCCCCCGAGGGAGTCCGCATTGGCCGTTCTTCACGCAATGATATTTCCATTTCGGATGACATCATGTCCCGGTTCCAGTGTCGTTTTTTTCTGAAACCCGGCGGGGGACTCTGGATCTCCGATTTGGGAAGCGTCAATGGCACCTTTGTTGGAGGCGTGCCTGTTCAGGAGCAACGGTTGAATCTCCATGAGGAGATTGTGGCAGGGGGAACCCGTTTCCGGGTTGTCAACACCGGTGAGGCGGCTCCTCCCGCAGGTGTACCCGTTGCCGGGTCCGCGGCTGATGGATCTGCGACCCGTTCACCCCATGAAGCCACGCTGGATCTGGGACTGAAGAAGCAGCGTGTTGTGAAGGAGGGAAGCTCGACGGCCGCGATGCGCCGAAAGTTGGTGTGGGTGGCCGGCGCGATGATCCTGATGGTTCTGGCAGTGTGGACGCCGTGGGATAAATTGGCGGGAGTTCTATTCCGGGATAAACAGCCGTTGCCGCAGCCCCGGCAGGAGGAGATCGCAACCGATCTTGAACTCTCATTTGAGCGCGTGGAAGGGAGTGTGTCCAATATATTCAGGTATCTGTTGGATGTCCGCGATGGCAGTCTGGCCGTGCAGGTGGATGATCTCCTGGGAAACCGCCATGTCCGGCGCGAAAAAAGGGTTCTGCCCGAGTTGATCCGTGATCTGGCGCGATCCCTACAGGCCACGGGCGTATTTGCCCTTCGCGAGGACTATTCCGGATTGGCTCCGGGGATCTATGAGTCCTCGGATTTGTCCATCACCATGGGATTGAATACCCGGCGTGTCAAAGTACTGAACCATATCGAACCCGAGGAATTTGCCGCCGCCAGGAGTATGATCGAGGAGTTTGGGAAAAATGAGCTGGGTTTGGCGGCGCTGGCCATTGATCCGGCCACGCTGATGGAGAAGGCAAAGGCCTCCCTGCTTCAGGCCAAGAAGATGTGGGATGAGCGGGAGGTTCGCGATGAGAATATGTTCAATTCCATACGCGCCTACAAGGAGTGCGAATGGTATCTGGAAACCATCGAGCCCAAGCCTGACTTTTATGCCGTGGCCGTCAGCGCCAAGACTGACTGTGAACGCGAATTGCAGCGTCGCTATGATGACCTGTGGTTTGTTGCGGAACGGGCGGTCAAGTTGCGTGACTGGAAGGAGGCGGATCGCCAACTCAAGGTCATTTGCAACATGATTCCGGATCGTTCCGACAAACGCAACCAGGAGGCCGTCAAGAAACTCGTGGATGTGCAACGACACCTTGAGACGGAAAAATAAAATGCCAACATGGATTTCAATACGGGCGTGGCTGGCCTTACTGGCGGTTTCTGCTCTGCCGACCCTGGCCCAGGACATTCCGGCCAGCCTGAATGTCAGCACGCTTCCTGACAAAGCCACGGTGACGTGTGACGGTATCCTTCGGGATGAAACACCTCTTTCGCTCACCGGTTTACGGGCCGGTACGCACCTGAGTTCGGTTGGGAAAGCCGGCTTCCTACCCGCCCGCCGCAGCGTGTCGCTGACGCCTGGGCAGCGTTCGTCAGTCGTCATTCCTTTGGAACGCCTGACCGGACTTGTTTTGATTCAGTCTATCCCGGATGGCGCCGAGATTGACATCGCCGGGGCGCATCGGGGGAAGACTCCGCTGCTGATCACGGATTTGTCGCCCGGTCGCTATCGACTTAAGGCGTCTGCTCCAGGCTTTCTCACTCGGGATGTCGATTTTGAGGTGGAGAACCGAACTCCCCAGAAGGTGGTCGTGTCATTGGCCTCTGATTCAGCAACCCTGACGATCCGTTCCCAGCCGGCGGGAGCATCGGTCAAGGTGAATGGCCTTACGAAAAACATCACGCCCTGTACGCTGGATCGTCTTCCCGCGGGCGACACCGAGATTGTGGTTTCGCTGCCTGAGTATGAAGCGTATCGAACCCTTGTTAAACTCCAGGCAAATGAGACGCAATCCCTTGACATCACTCTGAAGGCCCTTCCGTCCTCGTTGTCAGTCATCTCCACACCCGCCGGAGCGAAGGTGTTTGTCGATGATACATTGAAAGGACAAACCCCGGTGGCGCTTGACGGATTGAGCGCCGGCAGCCATACCCTGCGGGTGGAGATGGATGGTTGCGAGGCCGAAACCCGTTCGGTGGATTTGAAAAACGCGGAAAAAAGGGTGGAAGAATTCAAGTTGTCGAGGAATGTGGGGCGCCTGGAGGTCATGGTTAAGCCGGATGGGGGCGCGGTTGTGGTTGACGGCGTTGAAAAAGGAACGGTGATGGCTGGCGCGGAGGGATCCGTCGGGCAACTGGCGTTGGAACTTCCCGTGGGCGACCATACAGTCGCACTGTCGCTCAAGGGATATGGTTCGGTTGAGAAGCGGGTAACCATCGAGAAGGGACAGACCGTTACGATCAAGGAAATTCTCAAGCGATCCTTTGTGGCCGACACTCGGATCAGACTTGTCTCCGGGGAAATCGTCACAGGGTCGCTCGTCGAAAAACTCCCCAATGATGACGTCAAACTTGAAACCCAGTTGGGGATCTACAAGACGATCAAGTCCGGGGATGTTGCATTGATGGAAAGCATAAAGCCGACGGGCAAGAAGAACTGACCGTTCAATGACACAAAAAAACCCGTGCGGTCAGGGACCGGCACGGGTTTTAGCATTCTGTCGGCTAACTTATTTGGCTTCAGGCGCCGCCGGGGCCGGGGCGTCCGCAGGCTTCGCGACCGCGTTTTTCGCCTTCTCCGCCTTCTTGTGCGCCCTCGCGGCCTTTAATTCCTCGGGGGTCAAAAAGCCGTCCTTGTCGGTATCGGCTGCCGCAAACTTGGCTTCGGCATCAGGTTTGGTGTTAACGGCTTTGTATTCAGCCAACGACAACTTACCATCCTTGTCGGTATCCGCCTTGGTAAAGAAGTCAGCGCCCTTGTGGGCCTTCTTGCCTTCGCCTTCGCCGGCCCGGGCAATCCCCGCCGCCATCAACGCCACCGCAACACACGCCACGACTGTTACGACCTTCTTCATTCTTTCTTCTCCTTTGGTTAATAATTCGTCCCCTGCGGACTCTCGTTTATCATAACGATGCAGGGGTGGCATTTATTGTAATTATTTATTCTGAGTCACAGGACGGGCGGCCGTCTGTATCCGGGGTAACCAGCCGCTTTGCACTTCCAGAACGGACACCGCCTTCCCTCCTCCCCAGATCATTCGCCAGGGTTTAACCTCCCGAACCACCTTTAGAGGATTGTTGTCGCGATCCAAAAACACCACGTCGATGGAAAACCGCATGAAACAGGTATGGATGGATCGGCAAGGCGAGATCAGAAGTCCATGTCCCCCGGCAAGGCCTGGTTTTCCCATTAATCCGAGCGTTCTTTTCCAGAAGGTATCCGCGATCTCCAGATGGGACACCCAGGGGAATAGGGTGGAAGGTGGTGGGGTCATGACATCATGATTCGTAGCCCGAGATTGATCGGCAGGTCTTGCGCCGGATATGGGTTAGGATCCAGCGTACTGTCTGAAACAGGAGGGGCGGGGCAACGGCAATGATCCAAGCGCCGAATTTGTGGAATCGGGTATGGTGGGCGCTGTGTACATGTTTGTGATAGGCGGATAGTGAAAAGGCGTGATCGGCGCGAAGATACCCATACCACAGCATGGTGCCGGTGCCATGGGCGCCATCCATAGAGTCATTGGAATTCTCGCAAGCCTCGACTCCATAGACCGTTTCCAAGGCCTTGGTCATGCGAGACCAGCCGTACATGACTTCAAACGCTGAGTGAGTCCACGTGAAAATGCGAGCGGTCCCGCACCGGTTCAGAACGAGTGGTTTGGCAATGAGAAAGAGATCCTTCCCTTTCAGGTACTCCATGATCATCCCCACATGGGCAAAATAGGAGTCGAGATAGGGCTCCCGTTTTGCTGTGGACCACAGATGCCGGTTGATGACGCAGGCACCGATGAAGCCAATTGACCACGCATCGGTCTCAAAGAACTCCTCGGCATGCATGGTTGTGTCCTGTTTGAGTGGGAGCGAATTCTCATGGAGAACCAGGGTCAGTGTTTCATCCACGGAGGCATAATTGACATAGACGAAGGGCAATTCGCAACCGGCCTTGCCCAGAACATTCAGGACAGTCTCAATCGCCTCCGGAACCATCCGGTCGTCCTCGCCGATCATCCAGGCATATCGGCAGGTGCAAAGATCCACTGATTTGAGGATGTTCCGGTCGATGCCGAGATTCTTCGGATTCCGGTCATGGATGATGTGGGGATAGACGGTTTGAAGCCGGGTGATGACAGCCAGGTTGGTGTCGTCAGTCGAATCATCGGAGATAAATATAGGGATGGCCCTGTCTCCAATCGACCGGATGATGGACTGGATGCAGGCCTCCAGTTGTTCCGGCCGTTTATAGGTCGGGATACAGATGCCGAGAGGTGAAGCGGTGGTTGCGTCCATGGATTACCTTTTAGTGTAAGCGGGACGGCCTTTCCAGCCCAGTTTTCGAAGTGCTCTTCCTCCGAAAGCGATTCCTGAACGCCACAGTGCAATGGGCCAGGGGAAATAACGCCACATCAAAGCCGGATAGTCCTGTTCCAGCACCAGATCCGCTTGGACGGAACTGAGGCCGGTGACGTCATTATAGATGGCGATGACATGGGGAAGATACCGAAAGGAGAAGGCGGGGTCGTGAAAACATTGCATATTGACCACCCAGTCGGCCTGGTAGCGGTAGCGCAGGTCGAATGGATATTTCTCCAGCACTCGGCGGGGATAGAAGATGCCCTGTTGACAGATATTGGTCAGGGCCAGTTTCGCCGCCGTGAAGGGGCCGTCGTACGTCCGTTTGGCGTGCCGCCAGTAACTGTCTCCATAATAGAGAGTGTGTTCATCCTGAAGGAGCGGAAGGACAACGGAAAGATTCAGGGCCAACTCATCATCACATCCCAGAAAGAGAATCCACTTTCCTTTTGCCAGGCGGACGCCTTTGTTCATCGCGTCAAAGATGCCCTTGTCGGGTTCACTCAGCCAAAGGCTGATGGTGTTGGTATGTTGTTTTATGAGTTCGAGGGTTCCGTCGGTGGATCCTCCGTCGATCACGAGATATTCAACTCCCGGGCAACTGTGCTTGGCCACACTGGCAATGGCGTTCTCCAAGGTGGACGCACCATTACGGACAACGGTGATAATACTGATTACAGTGTTTGACGGAGTCATGGGGTCGGTTTGTCTCTCTTCAAGAGTTCGCGATACAATTCCTGATAGCGATGTGAGATGACCTCCGTGTCGAACTCGCTGACGATCTTCAGACGTGATTCACGGCCCATTCGATCCCGGAGGGCGGGATCGGAAAGAACCGATTTCAGACCTGCGGCGAGTTCCGCCGTGTCGAAGGGTTTCGCCAGCATGCCGGTGACGCCCGGTACGACGAGTTGTGGAATGCCTCCGATGTCGAACGCCGCCACAGGGGTACCGCAGGCCATGGACTCCATGATCGAATTCGGCAGATTTTCCTGAAGCGATGTCATGACCGTCACGTCAGCCGATGAATAAGCCAGTCTCATGGAGAGTTCGTCCTTCAAGACCCCGAGGAAGCGGGTGGGGACACCTGTGTTGACGGGTATAGACGGGGCGTTTTGCCCGACGACCATAAGTTCAGTCCTGTCGCCCCAGCCTGTGGCCGCCAGTTGCTGAAGAGCGGCCTCCAGGAATCGGAACCCCTTATTCTGGTCATAGGTCGCATTCATGGCCGAGATCAGGACCAGTTTCTTGTCCTGAGGGAGGGCCATCGTGGCGCGGGCTTCTTTGCGGGGAATGGGGCAATAGGTAGCGGTGTCAATACCGTTGGGAATGACTTCGATTCTCCGTTGGCGGAAAAGTGAACTGCTGCGGGCGCAGTCGGCCAGCCACTGGCTCGGGGTGACCACGGTGATTGGAACGTTCTGCCAAAGAGTCTCTTTCTGCTTATGAATCCATCGGCTCAGATCATTTTCTTTAAGGGAAGCCAGTTGGGGACAGGCACCGCAGTGATCGCGGAAACGTGTACAACTGCCGGGAACATGACACCCGCCGGTAAAGGCCCAGGAGTCGTGGAGAGTCCACACAACCGGTTTTGACAGCCGGCCTATATCGGGCATGGACATAAAGCCACGGCAGATCCAATGCAAGTGGACGATGTCAGGATTTATGGATTCGATCTGGTGGTTGATCGTGGTCGGAAGCCACCCGGTGGCCCAGTGGGTAGGGGGGCGACCCTGGTAAACAAGCAGGGGAAGAATTTCAGCGGCAGGTCTGATTAACCCTAGTTCACGGGCGAATCTGGAGTCCCGCTCATCCACGCTTGGATCACCACTGGTCTTAGTCTGGACCAGCATACGGGACTCGTCACCCAACGCCAGTAATCCCTGATGCAAACGCCAGGCGGCACGGGCCGCCCCGCCTTCAACATCAAAGGTGTTGAGATGCAGAATTTTCATAGCCTGAGTTTGTTCTTGAGTGAAGCCAGTCTGATCAACCACTTTCGGCGGTCTGGCATCGTATCATGGAGGCTCAAGGGAGAGGAGGTATAGCGCCTGGCGACCCAGAATCCGTGTCGGGCGGTGTGCATGCAGGTTCGGAACCAAAGGTCGCTTAGAAGTTCTTCCAGAGCCTCAGGCGAGAATGTCCGCTCACGCTGGTTGGCGGCATGGAGAGTTGTGAGCCAGGATTCGGCCTGGTTGAGGCGCGGCGGAGTCATGACCAGCCGCCCCATGGCCAATTGCCGATGGAATCGCAATTCCTCAGCCGTGGGGGAAAGTCCCAACGCCAGCAGTTGGGTTTGGATTATCAGGATGGCCTGCTCATCCATGGCAGACCAGTCGAGCCCGGTCAGACTCTGGCCGTGGATCCGGTAGTTCAGAAGAATCTCGGGCAGATTGGCCGCCTTGAAATGGCCCAGCGCCCGTGTCCATAATTCAAAGTCCTCTGTCGGGAAGTAGCGTCCGTCAAAACGTAGGTGATGGTGCTCAATCAAATCCCTCCGCATCATCACTGTGGGATGGGCAAAGGGTGTGTCCAGCAAGGTGAAGGCCCGGATCGCCTCATGAGTGAGAGGTTTCTTCAGAACGGCGTGCGACGTGCCGCCAAAATACCGGATCCAGGTTCCGCAGAGGCCGATTTCCGGGTTTTGCTCCAGAAATCTGGTCTGGATTTCAAGGCGTCTGGGGTGACTGATATCGTCGGCATCCATCCGGGCGACATAGTCCCCTCTGGCATGGTCGAGTCCGAGGTTTAGCGCCCCGGAAAGTTTCAGGCGTTCCGGGCTATGGATCAGCCGGATACGGGGATCCTTGAGGCTCCGGATGATTTCAACAGAATGATCGGTCGAGGCATCATCCACGATGAGGTATTCAAAATCCCCCAGAGTTTGCCGGAGAATACTCTCCATCGCCTCCTTCAGAAACGAGGCGCCATTATGAATCGGCATGAGAACAGTTATGGAAGGAGTCTTATTCATGTGTGACTTCGGCCCAGATTTCACCCCAGATCCGGTCGAGATGACGGATCGACAGACCTGCGGCATCCATTTCCTTCATAAAACTGGCAAGTGTATATTCCGTGAAATGGGCGGGATCACTGAATGGTGACAACCCGAGTTCCTGTTTCAGGGGAGAATGCCAATGCCGGTCGAGGACAGGAACACGGATAAGCCAGCGATCCGGTTTGATGGCCTGTTGAACCCGGTTGAGAAAGTCGATGCGGTTTTCGATATGTTCAAGCACATTGGAGGCGATGACTGTCTTGAATGATCCCGGGGGGAGAACGCGGGTGGCATCCCCGGTAATAAAGGATAGGTTGGGATGCTGGTAGCGTTCCCGGGCGGCACGAATATTCTCCTCATTCAAATCAATGCCCGTGACTTTGGCGCCAGCCATCGCCAGACTATAGGCGACCATCCCCCTGCCGCATCCGATATCAAGAACCGTTTCGCCGGGCGTGATCCTGCTGACAAAAAATTCATGGTATCGCATGAGGCGGTGTTTGGGGTGGACTCCGTCTCCGTAACGAATAGCGCACCGGTCAATTTCGGATTCCAGGATGTCATGCAGGATGAACAATTCAACCAGCGCCTTCCGGTTCCCGGCGGTGGCAGTAGCGCCCGACACCAGGGAAAAAAAGGCCTTCCTGGCTCGGAATGGAAGGCGCCGGATAATCTGTTGGGCCAGATTGGGTATCCAAGTTTTCATATCAAGAGTTCTTCTAGAACCGATTGGTGGCGTTGGAGCCATGGAGGCAGGGCGAACTGTTGCAAGGCCCGACGTCGGGCCGACTGGGAATAGCAGGAATGAGTTTCCAGAATCTGGTTGATCGCATCGGCAAGTTGGGCGGGTTTAGGGGGAGACTCCTGATTCCAGTCGAGGGGGCCGGGGATGCCGATCCCACCATCCTCTCCGATCAATTCCGCCGTTCCTCCGGTTGCGGAACAAACCACGGGGACACCGCAGGACATGGCCTCAACAACCAACCGCGGGCATGCATCGTTGACCTGGGTGTGAAGCAGAACATGGGCTTGTTGGAATACTGACGGCGCCTCGTCCTGCGTGTAGGCGCCGGTAAAGCGAAGATGATCGCTGACATTCAGGCGCTTCGCATAGGCCATGGTTTCGGCACGGCACTCGGGATCCGACGAACGCCAGCGGCAATTCCCGGAAATCTGAAGAGTGGCGCCCGGGTGTCTTTTGAGAACAAGAAGGAGCGTGTCCACGGCCAGGGTGATACGGTAGGAAAAATGATGACTCCCTGCCACCAGGATAAGGGGCTTGGCAAGAGAAGCCGGTGATAATGGCGGAACGAACCGGTCCGTGTCCACCGGGTTGTAGAGAACTTCTGCGTTGCAGGAGCGCGTTCCCAGAAAGGTTTCCGCTCCGAGTTGACAGAACCGGCTTTGGTAAAAGATGTAGTCAGCCTGGGAGTGAATCCGGGCGAGGGGGACATTCGCTTTTTCCCAGCCTCTGCCATGCCACGCGGGGTAGGCAACGCCGTTCTGGTTTAGCACCACCTTCGCACCGACCTGATGAGCGAAGCGAACCATGATATCCGCATGAAGGGGGAGCGCACTGCTGACGAGATAAAGCAGGTTCGGAGCGCGTGTGGTGTTGGGGAAAAGCGTCTGTAGATCCTGACACTTCACCAAACCGCCGGAGAGTGCTTCAGAACGTGTGGGGATGTGATCCATTCCGTAATAGACGCGGGGAGTATGACGGGGGACATCCTGGCAGGCCGCAACCCATCGGGCTCGTTCCCTCCGGATGGCAGCGGGACGGGAGTAGAGGCGATAGGCCTCGTTCAGGAATCTCTGGATTGTTTTGTTCATCAGGTGGATCGTTCCACAAATCCCTCCAGAAAGCGGGCCCAGAGTGGGGTCTGATTCTCGTAACTGTTTGACTCGGCGGTTTTACGTCCCGCCTGTTGCAGGGCAGGCCGTTCGGAGGGGTGGGTGAGGACATGTTCCGCCCAGACCGCCAGTCCCTCCGTATCGTCCACCTCGACCATATAACCGTTTATTCCGTGACTCACCATATCCATGGCCTGGCCCACACGAGTAGTGACCAGAGGGACTCCGCTGGCCATGGATTCCAGAACGGCCTTCGGGCCGCCCTCCTGCCGGGACGTGATGAGATAACAGTCCAAGGTCTGGAAGAGCGTGCCCACCTCGGCATAGTGATCAAACTTGAAGTGACGGTAGGGCACCCCTAATGTTTCAAGACCGGCTTTGACATATCCCCGGGCGGGGCCTGAAAGAACAACGAAGAGTTCGGGGACGCGGGATCGGAGTCTTTCCAGGGTTTTAAGAAAGATGTCCGGTCCCTTGATCAGTTTGGGTTCAAGACCCTCGCCCCAGCCGGAACCATCCTTTTGAAATGAACCCACGACGACAGCGGATTGAGGGATGTCGAATCGTTTGCGGGCCATGAGTTTGGATTCGGGGGTTTGGACTGAGAAATGGTCCAGATTAATGCCAATCGGGATCAGGTGGACCTTGTCATGAGCAATTCCGGTCGCCAGCAGGCAGTCACGCATTTCGCTGTGACTGGCCTGGATGCGGCTGATGCGTTCGTGATGGAGGCAAAGTCGCTCGTACAGGGTGTCAAAGTCTTTGACGCCGGTTCCCGGCTTCCCATGAAAATAGGCCACGCCGACATGATGTGTGGAATGAAGCCAGTCGGGGGCCAGGAGTGAGAACTGGTTTCCGTAGAACACGGATTGACGCCGTGAGCCTGTGATCCAGCGGTCGCCGACTTCACGGATTCCAAGAACCCGTGCTATCCGGGAGAACGCCCGCATTTCCTCGTCGATAACCCAATCCGCCTGATCCTTGACCAAAATCAGTCGGGAATATGGAGCCCAGCCCGCGGACAGGAGTCTTCTCATCGGTGTCGTTGCCAGTCGCATGGCGCCATCGACTTGAGTTCGAATGCGAGTGAGCGTTGTCATGGTGTTTTCACGGGGAGACCAGGAACACTAAGACCCAACACCGCCAGATACCGTGAGGCAACGTCCTGGATAAGCGGTAGGGTGATGGCCTGCTGATAGGAGATGTAAGAACGGATCACGCGATCCAGCGCCGCGGGAATTTCAGCCGGATCAGCAAACGGCAAGCCCGCGTTACCGACGATTTCAGGATGGCCGCCGCTGTTGAGGTGGATGGCGGGTAATCCGCAGGACAGGGCTTCAATGAGTGAGTTGGAGCAGGGATCATTCCGACTGGCCGTAATAAAGATGTCGCTTTGCCTCAGGTGGTCGGCAAGTGTTTCAGATGCAACGGGTGCTATAACCTTGATATTCTTCATGGGAACGGGCAAGCGGCCGATGAAGACGTAGTCGTAACGGGACCAGTCCAGATTTCGGTCTAGCCATTGGTAAGTGTCCGCGCCTTTGTTCGGGTTGTCCGACCAACTGGTCGAGATGAGTCTGATTTTGCGATCCGGATCGAAGGGTTGCCGGTCCAGACGATTAAAAATCCTGGGGTCTGCCGCGTTCATGATCACACAGGGTCGGGCATATTCAAAACCCAATTCACGATGTTTCGCGAGGCTGAACTGAGACTGAAATATCGAGGCGTCCGCCAGTTCTCTGTTGATTTTGGCAATGCGGTCATCCGTGCCGTCGTCCATTCCGCGATACACGCTGACCGGGCCGTCCACCCGGTGCACCATCCGGCAGTTTGGGTGGCGTTGACGATGAAGATGTTTGAAATCGAAATTGAAGGAGTTGAAAAGACAGGCGGGAGTGGAGCGCGACAGGGAATTGTTTTCGATCCTGAACCCCCTCGATTTCAATTCGGTCTCCAGCGCCCGCATGAACTGGTGTCCGCCACCGCTCGGAGGTGGTGCATAGTCGTGAAAGATGGACAGGATATCAGAGTCCTGCTCCACAGGGGTTTCCTCCTTGCCAAAGCGTTTTGCCAGCCAGTTTATCATCACGGAGCCCTTCTGCGGGGAAAGAAGTCTGACTACCGGTGTGGGGGATACTGAGGGATCCGGGTTCATGGGGATGACGTCTGGCAGGATCAATGGATTCTGCTCCTGACTTGATCGCAGATGAAATCAGCGACGACCGGTTCAATTAAAATGTGGTCGGCATAGTGCAACGCGTGTTCGGTCATCGCGGCGATACGGTCATGATCGGCCAGAACCTGTCTTAGCCAGTTTGCTCTCGTCACGAAATCCGCCGGATTGATCGGGTTGAGAACTCGATAACTCTCCGGGCGATCAAGGGGCGCGGTGGCGTCAAACCCGCCCACCGACGGGAGTAATTCCAGGTAGTGAATGTCTTTCTTCAAACCAAATGGCTCCGGCATTTCAACAAGAGGCGCCCGCTCGAATATCAGTGGCCGGCCCATGGCCAGACTTTCAGCCGCCTTCCAGGGCAGAACGGCATGGGGTAGCGTATTGACCATGGTCAATCGACCCTCGGTGATCCGGTTTGAATATGTCCGTGCGTTGAGATTGGGGAATACTATCCGGTTATCCTCGATGGTCTTGTTTCCTCGGCTGGTGAGGCGGTAATAGCCGGGAATGCCGGTGTCCTTCAGCGCTTGTTGGATGTGGTGGCGAATCCAAAAGTGGTATGGAGCCGGAGCAATTGGCTCGGTAGTCTGCCCGAAAAATGGGGACGAGGCCCCATCCATAATGCCGTTCATGTAAACGCCGACAACATGGCATACGTCATAACGGGTGCGTCCGAAGTTCCTGAACCAGTTCATCCGTCGGGATCGCCGGTCATGGGCGGGATCGGGTGAGAAAAAAAAGAAAGGATGAATCTTCGACCTCAAGTCGGGTCGCCCCGCCTGTTGCAGAACCTTGTCTGTAACATCCCAGTTGAGGTTGGCTTTGAAATAAACCTCGCAGCGGTCGAGGGCGGGTATGTCGTAGAAGAAAACATGATCATTCATGTCGAAGACCACAGGGTGACCGTCGAAGTCTGCCCAGGCGCTGGTGTGTTCGCGGGGTTTGAGGATGCGGGGGAGGGGCCTGGGGTCGTTCACCAACCGGGCCTTTTTGCACCCGACCAGGGAGTCATAGATCAGGTGAAAGAATCCCTCCTTTCGGAGCGCCGGTTCGAATAGTCGGATTTTCATGGCGGAATAATCTTGGAGGATGGGTTGTCAGTTTCCCAGAAAAGAAAAGGCGAAATCCCCTGTTCGATGGTAGTTTTTCCAGAATTCATCACGCAGGGCGGCGGCCTCGCAAGAACCCAGGCAGGGATGCCCCTGGGAATTGAAGACTTGCATCACCACGCGCTTCCCGTCCCTGATTTCGAGAAGGGGCGACCGTCCCTTGATCCGGTCGGCAATGGCGAGATTGAATGAGGACTGAACTCCAGGGCGCACCACATACAGGGTCTCCGGTGCCGGGGGAGTGATTGCGGAAAGAAAGTCGGGCACCTCCGTGTCGGCGCCCAGATAGAACCAGGCGCCCTCGAAATCCACCACAAGGGCGAGTTTATTCGAGAAGGGATCCTGGATTACCGGAAGTTGACGTGACCGGATGACCTGTCCCAGCGCCTCAATACCCGTCTCGTGAAGGGATCGCGAGCCATAGGTTTTTCGAATCGGTAAATCTCCCGCGCGAAAGATGATCAGGGTGGTCAGGATGAGCGAGGCGATGCCGCCGAGGACCAGCGTAAGACGTCCCCACCGGAAGGGTTCGAGCAGACGATACGTGAGAATCAGCGAGGGGGTGCCCAAATTCAGAATATGGGCGGTCCAGTCGGCGCGTGCGGAGCACGAAATGGTTATGAACATGACGCCCCAGTACACCATCATAATTCGCTCCCATGGGGCGGACGACCGATGAATGAGGATCCATAGGGCAATCGGGGACAACACCGCGAGCGGGCCGACAGTCATAAACAGGTTGTTCAATGTGAGGAGAGGAGTAAATTTTGGAATAGAGAGCGATAAGGTTACGGTGTGGAGGTGGTTCAACACCCCGACCTTTTCACCTAGGCCGTGCGTATAGACCGCAAATCCAGTCAGAACCAGGCAGGGGAGCCAGCAGAATAGCCACAACCATCCGTGTGACCAGAGTCTTGTCCGGGAGGCCTCCGCACAGGCAGGTGTCTTTAGGAGCCACCATGAGAGAATAAGATTGAGTCCAGGAATGACGAAGAAATCGCTGCTGGCGCCGATGGCGAAGAAAAGGGTCAGGCTATAAGCCAGACGATTGAAGGGGCTGGGGCCTTCGCCCCATGCGTACAACCGCCAGAAACTCAAGAACATGGCCGCCATCTTCATAACCTGATAACCCGCATTGGCCGCGCTCATTCCCACATGGACGGGAGTCAGGCTGACCAGTAGCGTTATGAAGAGGGCGTCGCGATACGGGACTACCCGGGTCAGGAACAGAAACAGCGCCAGCAAGGAGGCTATTCCGATGAGCGAATGAACCACCACCAGCGAGAATGGGTTGATGGGGATTCCTGCGAGGGTGAAAGCGGCGCCATAGAGCAGATGGAGGGTGTTAATTGTGGAGTAACCATGGTTGAAACGTAATGATTGTCCAATCAGTCCCGTAATGCCCCGATCCGCCCAAGCCTGATCGAGATGAATTGGCATGGCAATGTGAAGGGGAATGTCGTTTCCCGGCTCGTGAAAGAGTGTTGGCGAAGCCACCCGGAGCATGAAGGCCAAGGACAGGATTATGAATATCCAGAGGAATTTCATGATAACGCCTGCGCGGGAAGCGCCTGTTTGAGAAGGGTGAAAAGCCGGTTTTCGAAAAGGGACCAGGTCAGATGAGTCTCAATGGTGTGTCGTGCGGCGAATCCGATCCGGGCGGCCGCATCGTCATCATCGAGCAGAGTCATGAGTGCGGACTCGAAACCTGTCTGGTCGCCGGGAGGAACCAGTCTGCAATTCCGTCCATCCTCCAGTGCGTATCCGTTTCTGATCGCGCCTGTGTTACTGACGACGACCGGACGTGCCATGGCCATGGCCTGAAGCAGGGTTGTGGTTCCTGCGGAGTAGGTGTTTTCGTGGATAGGAAGCGCGACCACCCGGGCGGCGGCGAGATAGTTCCGGATTTCAGGGAAAGGGACATCCACCAGAATCTCGACGTTGCGGGGAACGGCGGTGAACCCTGCTGCGAGGTTCTTGTCGGTAATGACGCGGAAGCCGACCCCGGGGCGCCGTTCGGCAATCCGGAAGAGGGTCTGATAGTCGCGTTGTGGATCGGCGCCAATGGTGAGCACGTCAACCGAGGGAACAATGTCAGGCCGGGGGGTGAAATACTCGTTGTTGACTCCAAAAGGAATCAATACAACTTTCGGGCTGTCTTCCGGCAGTTCCAACCACCGGCGTATCCACAGAGCCTCCTCCCAGCCATAGGCGATGAATCGATCAACCTGTTGAAAGGCATGGCGGTAAACCCGAAGGATCCCGTTACCTGACATTTTTTGAATCCGTTCCGGGAGTCCGATGCTGATATAGATCAAAGGAGGGCGTATGAGGCCGAGCCATTTGAAGAAGACCAGGGGGATTCCGACGGTGTCCACGGTCGAGAGAATCAGATCCGAACGATTGGCGGCCCGGCGATGCGTGAGGACGGTTTGAATATCGCCCCCGATTCCCCCCAGGCGTGTTGTCAGGTGGTTGATCCAGCCTGCGAGACGGCCCTGGGCGGGGTCTGCGGTTGACGCGGTGTCCAGGTTATGCGCAGACGCAAGCGCCTGGCTATTGAGGTGATCCAATCCATAGAGGAGGTAGAAGGCGCCGGGGTCGTGGAGCAAACCCTGGATGAGATCCTGTCTCATGTGAGACCGCCTGAAAAAATAGAAGACGCTGGTCATGGTTTTGTTTTGCCCAATGACAGATAGGCCTTGCAGGCCTCAATGATTCTCGCGGTGGCCTTTCCGTCCCCGTAGGGATTGTGAGCACCCGCCATGCGTTTGAACGCAACCGGGTCATTCAACAGTGTGGACGTTACTCTCACGATGGACTGGCTGTTTGTGCCGACGATCTTCACGGTTCCCGCCGTGACAGCCTCAGGGCGTTCGGTGGTGTCGCGCATGACAATGACCGGCTTACCCAGACTGGGCGCTTCTTCCTGAACGCCGCCGGAGTCGGTGAGAATCAGGGTGGCGCGATTCATGAGGGCCACAAAGGAGAGATAGTCAAGCGGTTCGATAAGGTGGATGTTGGGGAGCGGGGAGTGGGGGGCGAGGAGGCGCATGACGGGTTCACGGACGCGGGGATTGAGGTGAACGGGATAGACGAAATGGGTCTTGGGAAATCGCCGGGCCAGTTCGGCTATGGCCTTGCAGATATTCTCGAAACCCGCTCCGAAGTACTCCCGGCGGTGGCCGGTGATGAGGACGAGAGGCATGTGAGAATTGAGAGTTGAGATTTCAGAGTGAGGTTGTAGGTAAGGGGGGAGACCGGGAATATGAGGGGGTACCTTCTTCACCTTGGAGAGGGTCAGGAAAAGGGCGTCAATGACGGTATTGCCGGT
>CAYHEL010000013.1:0-17155 GCA_964355415.1 uncultured Verrucomicrobiota bacterium
GGCATGGCGCGCCACCAGGGGAACATAATCGAGATCGCATTCAGGATCAGGTTTGTCCAGATTGGCCGTGGGCGGAATGAGGTTGTCCCGGAGAATCAGAGCGCAGGCGGCCACTTGGAAGGCGCCCGCCGCAGCAAAGGGATTGCCTGTGACACCCTTGATCGAAGAGACGGGAATGCGGTAGGCATGCGAACCGAAGACCGATTTGATCACGTTGGTTTCAAGTTGATCGAGAAGACGGTCACTGGGACCGTGGGCGCAGATGTAGTCCACGTCTCCGGGTCGGCGCCGGGCGTTTGCCAGCGCGGCTTGGATTGTCGGCCCCAAACCCGACTCGGGTTCGTCAAGACGGGGATCGCATAGCGTGGCATATCCTGTGATCTCAAGGTAGGGAGTGGCTCCCCGGGCACGGGCATGATCCAGAGATTCGAGCACCACAATGCCCGCCCCCTCGGCGACCACGCCGGCATTACGGTCGGCTGAAAATGGGCAACTGGCCTTCAATGGATTGTCGTGATGCGCAATGAGCCTGCTTCTGGCCAGACAGGCCATCGTCAGGGAATTGATCGGCGCATCGGCGCCTCCGGCGACGGCCACCTCCGCCCGCCCCTCCCGGATAAGGGCTGCTGCGGAGGCAATGGCATCAAGTCCCGCCGAACAAGCAGACGAAACAGTGGTTGAACTTGCCAGCAATGGAATATTGAGGATCAAAATGCTGGCCGCCTGATGAGGCCGACAACCATCGACAATGTGGCATGGCACGCGGGAAGGGCCTTTTTCAATGAGACGTTCCATTCCTTCCTCGATGACCTCGATGGCGCTTGAACTGATACCCAGAACGAGAGGTATGGGCAGTGTTGTGACAACTGAATTTCGAGACAGACCCGCGTCTGCGACGGCTTGAAACGCCGCCGCCAAGGCCAGTTGCGACTGGCGAGCCATCCGTTTGTGGGGAATGCCAGATCCAAGATGAATCTGGGGATCGAAACCCTTTACTTCCCCGGCGATTCGGCAGGTGTGCTGACTGGCGTCAAATAGAGTGACCGGCCCAACGCCACTCCGACCTTCCACGAGTGAATTCCAGAACGCCTCTTTCCCAATCCCATTCGGCGCCACAACACCGATACCCGTGACAACGACTCTGTTATCGCGGGTCAACATTCACAAATCTCCATCAGGATGGCGTGGTGGCGAAAGCCGTATTTCAAGAAAATTAGGTGAATAATCGAGCGTCCCTCCTACGCACACTATTCCAGTCGTCTCTGTTTGTCCCAAAATGAACACAAAAATAGAAACAATGCAAGAAGATATTGTTCATTTTTGTGCGCACCGACAAGTTGCACTGTTCGCTTTTGTGCAGGCGGTCTATATCTTTGGGGTCGCCTTGCTCGACACCCCAACATATTGACAGATTGAGGTTGGCACTCCCCCTGCTATTGGAATTCGCCGTCGTGAAACGTAACGTAGTGAGTAAACCATGAAAGGGGAATCATGAAACAGGACAAGAGAATGCAATGGGCGTTGGGGTTGTTGTTGGCTTGTAGCGGGTCGTATGCCATGGCAAACGGATTTCGGAATCCGCCTGCTGGATCGGAGGCGATGGGACGTTCCGGTGGAAAAATTGCGCAGGTGGATGATGCCTCGGCTGTGGAGCATAACCCTGCCAATATGACGGAGATCAAGGAAGCCCAGGTAATGGGGGCGGCCACGATTATCAACACCAGCACGGAATTCAAGTCCCCGATGGGAACGGCAAAAACCGAGGATCCCTGGAAGATTCTTCCCAGTATCTTCGCCGTGTTGCCCTCGTCGAATCACAACTTCACAGTCGGACTCGGGATTTCGACCCCGTTCGGCCAATCCACCGTCTGGGATAAAACCGGGGCATTCCGCTATACGGCGCCGTATTCGGCTGAGTTGACCGTGATCAATGTGAATCCCTCCATCGCCACAAAACTCTGCGATAAGGTTTCCGTGGCTGCAGGACTGGATGTCTACCTGTCCCGCCTGGATATCAAACAGGTTCTGCCGTGGTCCCTGATGACGCGGGGCGCCATGCCGGATGGAACCGCCCATTTACAGGGTGATGGGGCGGGAGTGGGTGGAAATGCCGCCATAACCGTTCACCCGACCAAGGCTCAGTCACTGGCCCTGACCTACCGGTCGCCCGTCAAAGTTGACTATAGTGGCGACAGTGAGTTTAGCGGCGCGCAGTCGCTGGGACTTCCTTCCTCCGGCGGTTTTGACACCTCCATGGAGTTTCCCACCATCGTAGGCCTTGGATACGGAATCGAGTTGACCGACACGGTCAGGGTTGAAGCGGATGTTGAGTGGATTGAGTTTTCCCGCTATGACTCGTTAAGCCTTGATGCAGGCGTCGGCAACCCGCTTGTGAACAGCCCGATGTCACCCAATCCCCGCGCGCCACTGGTCATTCCCCAGCGCTGGAAAGACGCCTGGACCTTCGGTTTGGGCGCCGACTGGAAGGCCACTGAGGCTTTGACCCTGCGGGCCGGCTATATCTTCCTCCAGAGTCCGGTTCCCCAGGAAACGCTTGCCCCGACGCTTCCCGATGCCGACCAGCATGTGTTCTCCCTGGGGGCGGGGTTGCGTCGCGGGCAGAATAGACTCGATGTCGCCTATGGTTACAGCGTGATCGGCGACCGTACGGTCTCAAACAATCAGAACCCGGCCTACAACGGGACGTATGAGACAACCTCCCACCTCATGAGTGTGTCCTATGGTCGCTCTTTCTGACAATACGACGGCAACGACTCCTGCCGTTCCGCCCACAGTACTGGTGATTGACGACGAACGGGGACCGCGTGAAAGTTTGCGCATTCTCCTGAAGCCGGACTATCGGGTACTGTGCGCGGACTCGGTGGATGCAGGGGTGGCCATGCTTCAGGAGTATCACCCCGACACCGTGGTCATGGACATCCGTATGCCCGGCAAGAGTGGCATCGAGGGATTGCGATTGATTCGCGAAATTGACGGCGTGGTCTCGGTGATCATGTTTACCGGGTTTGGCGCGCTGGAGACCGCCCAGGAGGCGATGCGACTCGGGGCCAATGATTACGTGAAGAAACCGTTTGATGCCTTCGAATTGCGGAAAATCATCCAGCGTCACGTCCAGCGAACCCAGCGGGAACGAAGCATGAAGGAGGCGGGAGGCGAACTGGTTCGCATGAATCTGGCGCTCAAGGAGGAACTGAATCGCCGGGCTCATCTTGTTTCTTTGGGGCAGAAATCGGCCGAGTTGGTTCATGATCTCAGAAATCCTTTAACCGTGATTTTGGGGTATGTGGATTTGCTGACCGATCAGATCCGAAAAGAGGGCGGAACCGCCGGTCTGAACCGGGAGGAGACGTCCGGTTACCTCGAAACGATTGAAAAAAGCGTGTTGCATTGCCGCGACCTTGCCGAGATGTGGCTGGATATCAGCCGGGGGAGACTACGCCGCTCGCCTACGGACATGGGGCAACTGATCCAGTCCATTGTTCAGGAGTGTGGGATCAAGGCGGAAAAGCAACAAGCGGTTCTGGTGAAAGACTCTGATATGTCGGGGTTGATTGTGGCCGTTGATGCCGTGCAGGTGGGGCGGGCCATTCAGAATCTGATTATGAATGCCTTGGACGCGGTTCCGTCCGGCGCCGGGAAAGTCCGTGTCTGGTGCACCCCCTGCGGGGAGAGCGTGGAAATCGGCGTTGAGGACAACGGGTGCGGGATGAGCGAAGACTTGATTCGGCAGACTTCAGAACCTTTTTTCACGACGAAGAAGAACTCAGGCGGAACCGGGCTGGGGCTCTTCATCGTCAGACAGGTGGCCGAGGCGCATGGCGGAATGATTCTGATTCAGAGTCGGCCCGGGGAAGGAACCCGGATCACCTTGACCATCCCGTGCCAGCACGGTTGATCGAGACCACCAGATCACGGATAACCTGCGTGTCGCCGGCATAGAAGGCGGCGAGGCTGCGATCCCGGAAGGCCACGGGATCCAGGTCGGCGAGTTTGCTCATCAGGTAGTTCTCATCGGAAATGGATGTGGGAATGCCGAGGGGAACCAGTTTCTTCGCGAAAGCGGACGTTCGTTTCAGCATATTCCGGTAGGATTGCCCGTCCAGCGTCATGGGCAGGGTGTCCCAGAATCGGGGCGGCAACTGGATTTTCGCCTTCCAGGTCATTCCCGCATCAAGGTATTTTTCCACATCCGGTATTCCGAACCCGAAGGACTCCGGATTCTGAAACCAGCGGGTGCGCGGGATCACAATGGGGGGTTGTAGGGTGATGGAACCCAGGCGGAGCCCCCGGATGAGTTCCACCGTTTCCGCAGAGGTTGCGGGGGTATCGCCCGGCGCCGGGAAGATCAGGCTTCCCACCGTGAACAGTCCCGCCCGGTTGGCGCGCTGGAGCGTGTCCGTGATTTCCGCGGTGGTAATCCGTTTCTGGAGGCGATTCAGAATCGGTTGACTCCCGGATTCGATGCCGAAGAACAAGGCGACACAGCCGGATCGGCGGATCAATTCAAAATCCGCGTCTGCACTGTGATGGATATGGGCGAATGATGAATAGTGCAGGGGGATCGCTTGTTTGACAACGTCCTCTGCGAACCGGTTCAGCAGGGAATAGGGGGTACAGGAACCGGCAAAGCGGAACGTGTGGATTCCCCAGTTCTTCTCCATGAGGCGTACTTCCCGGATCAGGCGGTTGATACTTTTCATCCTGACGCTTTTGTGACTCTTCACCGGATGGATGCAGAAGGCGCAATCGTTTCCGCACCCCCGGCTTTCGTCGATCACGATGATCTTGATTTTCTCGTCACCGGCCATGGCGGGGTAGACAGCGGGGTCATACACGGGCATGGGAAGTTGATCCAGATCCACCACGATCTTTTCCTCGGTTCTTCGAAGGGTTCCGCCCTCGGGGTAGATCAGGTTCGGAATCAAGGAGAAGGCTGCGGCGGAGGCGCCGGAAACCACAAGATGGCGCAGGGTGTCTTCGCCCTCTCCAAAGATCAATGCGTCGAAGCAGGGATAGGAACGAAGAATTCGTTCCAGAAAGAGATCCACATGCGGCCCCCCGCCGAAGATCCTGATGCCCGGGCATTCCCTTTGAATCCGAGCGGCCAGGGAAGCCGAGCCGGTCAATCCGTCGCCGTTCCAGAGTTTGAACCCGATGGCCTGGATGGACTGGCGCTTAATCCGGGCAATCAAGTCGGTTCCGATCTCGTTCACGAGTCCGGCTTGAAGCCGCTGGCGTTCGCGCTCAGCGCCGGGAAGTTTGGCCAGCGTCACCAGTTTTCGGATTGTTTGAAGGGGCCCGTTTCCCGGAGTTTTCAAGGTGTTCCAGGCTCGGGTCAGGTGACGCTCAAGTTCGGGTGAGGTCATCCGGGCCACGGTACTCACCGTGCCGTAATCGAGAATTTCAACCTCGCCTCCCGAGTCAAGAATGACTCCGGCGAGGTTGGCCAGTCCGTTGTCCGGCATGAGACTATTCGGCGCAAAGGGGTAACCGGCGTAGTTCACCAGGAGCCAGCGTTTCAGCATTCCATCCGACGACATGGGGCTGCCTTTCTTTAGAGGGGCCGCAGTAAATCCCGCTCGAATAATTTCCGAACCATGACCACATCGAGGGTGTGCCCGGCCCGGTAGGAGGAGACCTCCCCGACAAACCGTCCTGAATCAATCAGCGCGATGGCGGCCACGAGATCCAGGATGGCCCGATGCCAGACGGCCTCGAGGGCCTTGCCGTTATGGAACATGGTGGGGGTGTTGTAATACGACCGCCGTCCGGCCACGAGGATATTTTTGTTCGTGTAACCCAGGTTTCGGACATCGGCAAATAGTTTGCCGATCGTTCTGGTGAACAGCATCTGCGTGAAGGAGCAATTGGTGCGGGCCAGAGAACCGTGTCGCCCGGTTTGGGGAGTCAGCCGGATGCGGAGGCGTTGTTTGCCGATGGCCGTCTTGAAATTGACGGCGACATCCAGATCCAGCGCCGGGATTCGACTGGCGCAGGGCTTGAACACCAGAAAACTCCCGTTGGGCGCCATGATAGCCACGGGTTCCTTGACCGTGACATAATGAACCGGGTGGCTCGTTGGTATCACGACCGCTTGTTCAATGGCCTCCACCAAATCCATGCTGCCCCGATCAAAGAGGGGCGGATCGCCTGAATTCATGCGGATCATAAGGTTGTCCACATTCAGCGCCAAACGGAGGGCCACGATATGTTCCACCATGCGCATGTAGTTGTGGGGAGACCCACTGCAGAGCACGATGTTGCGCTGGGTCGTCCAAACGTTACTGGCGGCCACCTTGATGGGCATGGCATCGGGGATGTCCGTACGGTCGAACCACCAGCCCTCTGTGGGTGTGGGTTCCAGGTGGAGTGTCCTTTGGGCCCGGCCAAAGAAAGTACCCGGGCCGGTGACCGATACGGGCTTGCTGATCGTCGTCTGAAAACGATCCGCTTCCCTGATTTCGGGGATCCATTCCTGATCCACCGGCTGGGCCAGAAAACTCTCGAATTGGCGGTTCATTTCGTCCGCCTCTCCCTGTAATAATGTTCCGTAGGGTGTGCTGGTCATCACGTCCTCTTCGTTGTTTCGCCTCATACAAGACAAACAGAAGAGGAAAGTCAAGGTTGCACGCCCGGAAAAGACGCGCCTTGGCATGAACCCGGGAGGGGAGTAGCATGGCCACAGAATGAAGCGAAGGATTCAGCATAAGATGGCGGCCGGGCAGCCGGAGGTGGCGCTGTTGGATTTTCTGTCGGCCCGTTTCACCTATCATTCCCGTGACCAGTGGCGGGAGCGCATTGCCGAACAGCGTGTTCTGGTCAACACCGTGGCGGCGGTTGCTGAACGGATTCTGGTTGGCGGCGATGAGATTGAATTCATCGTGCACGATATCGCTGAGCCGCCGGTCTCCCTGGATGTCAGGATTGTGTTCGACGATTACGATGTGATGGTCATCAATAAACCCGCGAATCTCCCCTGTCACCCGGCGGGACGCTATTTCAACCATACGCTCTGGGCCTATTTGAAAACGCGGCACTGCCTGGAGTCGCCGATTTTGGTGAACCGGCTGGATCGCGAAACCTCGGGACTGGTGCTGGTGGCGAAACAGTCGAAGGCGGAGGCCCAATGCCGCGCCCAGTTCGCCCAACGACGCGTGGTGAAACGGTATATTGTCCTGGTGGAGGGGCCGTTCCCTGAATCGCTCCAGGCGCACGGTTGGATGTTGCCCGATCCGGAGTCGGGTGTTCGTAAACGCCGCCGGTTCATGTCGTCACCCTCCGGATCCGAGACTCGGGAGGCTGGATCCGATCCTTCCTCCTCCGAATGGGCGGAGACGGACTTCAGGCTTCTGTCGGCAACCGCTGACGGGGTGAGCGAGGTGGAGGCGATTCTGCATACCGGACGCCTTCACCAGATCCGGGCCACCCTGAGTTCACTGGGGTATCCCGTTGTGGGCGATAAACTCTATGGGCCGGACCCGATGATCTTTGTCCGGTTTTGTTCGGAGGCGCTTACCGATGCGGATCGCCGCCGCCTCAGGATGACGCGCCAGGCCCTCCATGCCGCGGAGTTGGAGTTCCAACACCCTTCCACAGGCGAGAGGATGCGTTTTGAGGCCCCCCTGCCTTCCGATATGGCGGCGGTGTTGGGACGGGAGTGAGAACTATGAAACTTTATCTCATGCGGCATGGAATCGCGGTCATGATCGGGGAGCGGGGTGTTGGCGTTGACGAGGAGCGAATGCTTACGGACGAGGGGATTGAAAAGACCCGGTCTGTCATGCGCGCACTGAGCAAGGTCTGCAGACCGCAACGTGTTTGGACAAGTCCCCTCGTTCGGGCGAGGGAGACGGCTGAGATTGCCTGCGAGATCCTGGGGTCGTGCGCGCCGTTATCAACCTTGGAAATCCTGAAACCGGGGATGGGAACCGCCAGAATCGTGAGGTGGCTGTCGGGTCGCAGGGAGGAGTCGCTGATGCTCGTCGGGCACATGCCGGGTCTGGCGCTTCTGGCCGCAACGCTCACCGCTCGGGCAACGGAAGAGAGTATCACCATCAGGAAAGCAGGCGTGTGTTGCCTTGAATTTGATGGCGAAATCAGGGAAGGCGAGGGACGTCTTGCGTGGCTGGTGACCCCGTCACTCCTTTCCAAGATCAAGTCCTGAACCGTGTTTCTGAAACGGTAATCACTCTTGCGATTCCGGCCGTATTGGAATATCGTTTCCGCCAGATGGTTGCCGGGCGGGAAGCAGAGGCATGCGGGTTGCCGTGTGTCCGTCGGGTGAGGATTCCAAGCATGAAAAAGAGAGATCAAGCCGACAGGACATCAGGCCGGTTCTGCTGTGTGCCGTTGCAGTGCGCGGCCATTATGAAGGTGCTGAGCGAGGCCCCGCGATTGCTCATTATCCGCGCGCTGATTCCGGGACCGTGCCACGTCGCGATCCTGGCCGAACAGACGGGACTCACCCCGGCCCGGGTCTCGCATCACCTGGCCCGTATGCGGCTGGCGGGAGTGGTCGAGTGCTCGCGGGAAGGGCAGACGGTTGTCTATCGGATCGTTCCCCGGATCGCCGTGCCGGATGGCCTCGATCTCGGCTGTTGCCGCATTCAATTCCGGAAACTGTAACCCAGCCCCTGAATCCGTGACGGCGTTTTCCGATTTACATGACCACATCTCTAGATATATAGTCTCCTCAACGGTGGCAGGATCCTCCAAGAACGACTCGGACTAAAAATAACGATGACCTGGTACGACGCTTCGCTTCATCAGATGGCCGAAAGGCTTTTTTCGTCCGACATCAGCCCTGTCGCCTACCCGCTTGTGTTTCTGGCCGGGTTGTTGACGAACTTCTGTCCCTGCAATGTCGCGCTGGTTCCCCTGGTGATCGGTCTGGCCGGCGGATTCTCCCGCAGCAGGGAGCGGGCGCGGGCGGCGCTCTATAGCGTTGTTTTCGCGGCGGGCATCGTGGTGACGTTGTGCGGACTGGGTGTCCTTGCGGCGTTGGCGGGGGCGGCTCTCGCGCCGGCGCGCACGGTCTGCCTGTGGCTGATCGCCATCATCGCCGTGGCCATGGGGTTGCATTGCCTGGGGGTGGCAAACATTCCTCTGCCCGGCCTCGATGGCTTGCCTGCTGGGAGACGCAAGGGGGTTGGGGGAACGTTCCTGCTGGGCCTGATGGCCGGGGCTGTGGCCAGCCCCTGCACGACCCCGGTCCTGGCCGTCATTCTCACCTATGTGGCCGTGCAGGCGCGCCTGCTCTACGGCGTGAGTCTACTCCTCACCTACGCCGCAGGGTTTGTCGTGCCCCTGATCCTGGCCGGACTGTTCGCCGATTTCATTCTGCGCCTGGACCGCCTCCAGAAGAAAACGGGTTACCGCGACTGGATCGGCAAGGGAAGCGGGGTGGTGTTGATTGTGTTCGGACTGTACCTGGCGATCACGGCGGTGTGGTCGTGATCATGGGGTTCTAAAATGAGTCTCGCAAGGTTGCATTGTGAAACTGAAATATCGAATACTTCTGGCTTTATCGTGCGCCTCCTGTGTGTATGGCCAGGAGGTCAACTGGAATGTCTTTCGCGGGCCGTATGTCGGCGTCTCGCCGTGGACTAACGCCCCGGTGTCGTGGGATGGCTCGAGCGGCAAAGGAGTGCTCTGGAAGACCCCGCTCAAGATGACCGGAGTCAGTTCCCCCGTCCTATGGGCGGGGCGTCTCTTCCTTGCCGAAGGCGACGAAAAGGAACGCGCCGTGATGGCCTTTGATGCCAGGGACGGCAAACAACTCTGGCGGCGAACGGTCGCGGATGGAGGGCAGGGCGCGTCTCTGCCCTCTGTATCCGACTATGGCCTGGCCATGCCAACCCCGGCATGCGATGCGAACGGCGTTTATGCCCTGTTTGGAACCGGCGATGTGGCGGCCTTCACACCCGATGGCAAACCCCTTTGGCAACGGTATCTTGGACGACCGACATTGGGTTATGGGTTTGCGTCCTCTCCTTGCGTTGTTAGCAACCTGGTTGTCGTGCAGTTTGACCACCACGCGAACGGTCGGGTGCTGGCTCTCGAGACGACAACCGGGAAAATCAAGTGGGAGGTTGAGCGGTCAAGGGGCGCTTCATGGTCGTCCCTGATGGTCGTGCCCGATGCCCTCGGTAAACCCCTCATCGTGGCCAATGCCAACGGATCCACAACAGCCTTTGATCTGGACGGACGGATCGTTTGGGATGTGGATGGCGCCACGGGTGAGGTGGCGCCTTCGCCAGCGTGGTGGAACGGGCATATTTACGCACTCAACGTCGGGTCGAAGTTATTCTGTCACCAGGTGAACGGGGCGGTTGAAAAGAAATGGGAACACCTCAACAACCTGAGCGAAGCCTCCAGCCCGATCATCGTCAATGGGCTTTTATTCATGGCGGCGAACAGTGGTCAATTGACGTGTCTGGATGCCGTCACGGGCAAGGAACTGTGGGTGCGCGAGGCGCCCGGCTGCTATGCGTCGCTGGTGTCCAGCGGGGATCGTGTCTATGCGACGGGTCGTGACGGGATCACGCTGATCGTCAGGGCTGAGCGCGTGTATCAGACGGTCGGAACCTGCCGACTGGGTGATGGCATCGACGCCACGCCCGCGATGTCGAATGGGCGGTTCTATATCCGCAGTAGCAAGTGGCTCTGGTGCGTGGGTAGCAAAACAGAGGGAGAACCATGATACGGTTCGTTCGATGGATCGTGCGGGTTCTGTCTATCGTCGCGCTGGCTTTTTTTGTCAGCCAATCCAGCGCCGGGGAGACGAACCTGTTCGGCGCCCATATGCTGCAACCCGACATGGTTGTGTCGCCGGAATCAAACGGTGTGATGGAAGTGACTTGCAAAGTCGGGTTTATCGGGGGGTGCTGCTTCCCCCTGACCAGTCATGATGTCACGGCGTCGCTTGACAGTCCCCTGGGAATCACGGTTGTTTCAGGCCCCGAACCGCTGAACTACGCGGCCATCGAAGCGCCTGTCAGCGGGACGCCGCAAGTTTGGGCCACGTTCCGGTGGCGAGTCAAACGAGCCAGTCCGGAAGCGGGGACTCTGTTGACGGTAACGGTGTCCAGTCCCGACTCAGGTCAGGTCAAGGCGACTTGTGACCTGATGCGGCAATCCCGCATCAGCATCCAGGGCCCGCATCTGCCTGACTTTCTGACGGCAGGGCAGGATCTCGCCCTTTCCGTCAATGCGGAGAGTTTGGATCAGGGTCGTTTCTTGAAAAGCGTCCGTTTCTGGTATAGCACGGAGATTCCGGCCGGGGCCGAGAACGTCGGGGTCGCGCCGGATCTGGCGGGGCATGGCATCATGACTTACTCGGTAGCGGGGCGGCAACAAACAGTCCAGGGGCAATCGGTTGACCTGATCCGTAAATACGAGCCGACGGTATGGCGCGGGGTGCTTCCGTCCAACATGAAAGGGCCTCTATACGGGGTGACCGTGGCCGTGGATGACACGGGAAGGTCCGCCTCCGGCCCCGTTGTTCGTCTCCTGCCCCCTGCGACTCTTACGGAAAAAATTGGCGCCGTATGGCGGAGACTATCGCCTGGTGCAAGCAAGAAGGCGCCGGGATACCCGGAGGATAGTTCGACGGTGGTGTATTTGTTTCTGGATCGGAGTGATGCCTCGCGCCAGTTGGCCGAAAAGATGGAGACCTACCGCCGGGCGGTGCCTCATCGCATTCATGTGCTCGCCTTTGTAGAGGGCGTGACTCCAACGTCCATTCTGGATTCTTATCGGGGACGCTTTCAGATAACCCGACTCCCTGCGGTCGTCTATGACTCCCATGCCGTCGTGGACGGTACCAATGCTCTGGCCGTCGCGGGAACTCTTGATCATTGTTTCAGGAAACCCTCGCCGCGTCTGAGCATGGAGTTACATGGAGGCGTCATCGCGGAAAAGCAACTGTCGGTTGGTTTTATCATGTGCAATCATGCTTCGCGGCGCGATGCGCAGGGCAGTGTGTCTGCGTTTGCCTTTGAGCACGGTGTGGCCGTCGGCGGATGGCGCTGTGATCGTGTTGTCCGGAACGTCATGCTGGAAGGCCGGACATACTCCATCCCCGTGGGCAAGTGCCAATCGCCGGCGATGATGAAATGGGATATTCCGGCAGGCGTAATGCCGATTCAAACCGGCGTTCTGACGGTCATCCTGGATGAACAGGGACGCCTGATCGACTCCATCTGCACGGAACGTCCCTGCAGTCGGACCGGAATATGCGGGTAGGTTCCGGATGAGGCCCAAACCCTCCTGAACCCTCTCCCTCTCCCTATCCCGATGCGAGGATGCCCTACACGAGCCAGGTCACTCGACACATCTTGACATCATTCACAGATAGCATCATGATGTTGATATGAGAACGACTTTAACGGTTGATGATGATATCGCGGCAGAACTACAGCGGATTGCGGCCACTACCAGGCGGGGCTTTAAGAATGTTGTAAACGAACTTCTTCGACGTGGCCTGGCCGCCGGATCACGGCCTATGGGTTCATCAACCCCTTTTGTTGTCAGAGCCAAGTCCTGTGGTTTCCTGCCCGGTATCGATCCGCTGAAACTCAACCAACTGACCGATGAACTCGAATCCGATGCGTTCGTTGAGAGGCATCGGAGAAAAAGGAATAAATCGTGATTGTCCCGGATATTAACCTGCTCGTCTATGCTTACAATCGGGACGCTCCTCACCACGCCTCCGCCAACGTTTGGTGGAAGAACTTGATGGAGGGGGCTCAGCCTGTCGGTCTGACGTGGGTCGCCTGTCTGGGTTTCCTGCGGTTGATGACCAATAGAAAAATTCTAGCAAAACCGCTGGAGGCAGACGAGGCCTTGTCCCATATTCAGTCCTGGGTGGCCCGTCCGCAGGTTCAGATCCTCCAACCCGGTCCCCGTCACCTCCAGATTCTCGAGTCCTTTTCTCGCCATCATCTGTTGAGTAGCGCACTCGTGACGGATGCGCACCTGGCCGCGTTGGCCATTGAAACTCAATCGGAACTGCATTCCAACGATGCCGATTTCGAACGCTTTCCGGGATTGCGCTGGCGCAAACCGCTTGCCTGAATACTTCGCCTATTGCCTGTGGACGCCTACTCTTGGATGGGTGCCCCCGATTGTGCCTTCTGCCCCCGACTGTGCCCGGATCCAGACAGGCGGAGGGGAATCCCGTTCGTCTCGCCTGAAACCAGTTCCGTGACATAGGTCGGGGACAGAAAAAGACCTCGTTTCCCCCGATACCGGATCAGGATGTGCGGGGGATCCTTGGAGAGCCAGTAGGTGGTGTTGAATTTCAGGCCTAAAAAACTGACAGCGGCCTCGACTTTGTAGCAATCCATGATTCCGGCAGGCACGAAGGCGTGCTCATCTTCCAACTGGCGGAGGGTCATGGGAATGATGTACTGGGAGAACGTCGCCATCAGAATCTTACGTTCCTCTCCGGCGCCGAAGGGAAACACGCGCAACATATTCATGAGCGAGGGTTCCGCGGCGACGTCGGTTCCTTCCTGCGGCGAGGATCGGCGTTTGGGTTCACGGTTATTGCGGGTCACCTCGCTCAGGATTTGACCCTCCTCGATCCAGATAAGGGCCGAACTGACTGGGATTCCGTTCGTGTCGGAATTCCGGCGAATGCCTGAAAGAAGTTTCCCTTCCGGCGTCAACCGTATCAGTGTTTCTTCCGTGCCTTCCTGATTCTTCGACGTATAGGCAGTCTGCTGTTCATGGGATCCGGCCCGGAACTCCATGGTGACCTGTTCCAGAACCGTGTCAGGTGATTTTTCGTCAACCGTGGTATAGGAATACCGTTCGACGTGCACCCAGTGGTTGGACGGGGCCGGGGCACCGGCCAGGCCAGACCCGGCGCCCACGACCACCCAGAGCATGGCGAGAGTGCGCCATGATCGAGAATCAAGGGATGTTGGGCAGGTCTCCATAACTGTGACCCATGCGAACGGGTTTGACCCAGGCGGGGGCCGTCTCAGGAACCTTGCTCCGTTGCCGGGTCATCCAGTCGGGAATCTCGCCGAAGGGATACCCCGCGTCTTGCACGCACAGCCCTGTGTCACCCTGGAAGCGGTTCACGTTCACGTCCTTGCCGGAGAGTGAGATGACTTCCCTGCCCCCCGCCTTGACGCTGGCGTAAACCGTGTCGCCGCCATCACCCGGTTCGGTTCCACTGAACACGATCTCGTCGTTGCCAACCTTTACGCCATGGGGCAGGGAACTGACGGCGGGAAGGGTGCCGGGATAAAGGACCGTGATGAACTCGCCGTTCTCCGCCCGCTGGGTCAACCGGGCCCCCTGTGTGGATTCCAGTCCGCCGTTTTCATGGGACCAGGGAAACGACTCGAACGGGGTGGTCGCCGGTGCGGCGCAATAGAGCTGCAGGTTGCCAAAATCAACAACCTGCCCCTTTTTCTCGATCTTGTCGCTAAGCACATGCAGGCAGAATGTGGCATTCAGGTTGGTCGCGCCCCAGAATTGGTCGCGCAACACCACATAGGCCTGCGGTTCGGATTTCACGACAACCACGGTGCGCCGGTAAATCAGAGGCTTTTCCAGGGCGATTTGAGGGAACTCCTGATGCCACAGTTCGGGCGGCAGTTTTTCGACCTTGCGCAGGCGCATGGACTCAACTTGTCCCATGGCGACGTCGGCGGCCGGTGAAGTCTTGAATCCGATCAAGCGCTCAAACCCGTCCATGTTGGCATACGGGAATCCATCGTTCCAGAACGCCACGCGGTTGTGCATGTGTTCCTGGCCGGCGCGGGGGTGGTAACTGCAGTGGTGATCCACGGCGAGGGATTTGGCGTGGGCGCCATAGTGGAACGCGAGTTGTTCGCCGTGATAGTGGCCCCGGTTCGGTCCGCTCTTGAAGGCCAGATAGGTTTCCTCCGGGGTTCCGGGTTTGCTGTTGAAGATGACGCCAAAGCCCGGGAACTCCTCGGTGCTCCAGGCGGTGGCGGTGGTATTGGAGACCGCGACGACCCGGGCGCCCCCTTTGCCGGGGTGGGTGTCGCCCATAGGGAGCATGCGCCGGATCTCGCCATCGGGTTGTGAGAGGCGGTCGAGGAAGCGAAGTCCCGCCTGGAAGCGATCCGAGCGGGCGGGATCAAACCCGAGATGGAGTTTGCATAACTCGGCCAACTCCTTCATATGCCCCTTCAGGGCGTAGTCATAGTAGCCGGGACACTCCTGGCCTGCTCCGCCGGGCATGGCGATGGAATGATACAGATCCTCCATGAACTTCTCCTCAGCCTGTTTGCGGATTTCCGCGAATCGCGGATGTGCCTTCAGGGTGCTGGCGAGGGCGATGGGAATCTTGTAAAAATCGGTGAAGAAATTGGGATTCTCGGGGCTCCAGTAGGTCCAGTAGGAGCCATACGAATCCGGGTGCATGCGAACCTGCTGTTCCGCGAGGGTATCCCAGTTGCCCGGTTTTCCCGCGTTGGTCATGGCGCTTCTACCGCGACCGCGGATTCCGGCGGTGGGATTGACCTCATCACTGTAGACGTTGATGGTCGGAATCTTCCCGAATTTGCCGTTCCAGTCCAGGATCATCTCGTTGTTGAGTTTGTCGAGGCATTCCCAGGCATGGGCGGCCACGTAACCAATGTTGACGGGTTCAGTGGAGGCGATCAGCCACCACAACCGCTGACCCTTCCAGGTGGGGGCGCGCAGGCCGGCGTAGTCGCCGGAGGGTTTGACGACGGCGCGAATACTATTCTGGTGCGGCCACACCCAGCGGCTGGCGCGAACCACAACCGCGCCGGCCGCAGCCGCCCCATCGGTGGCGGTGAAAGCCCAGCCATCCTTGCAATGCTGGTTCCAGCGGGGGAACAGGTTAATGTAGAGGTCGGGCGGGAAGGAGACATGCTCGAAGGGCTTCAATTCGCGTTCCTTCGGGGGGCCGCCTGAGAATCCGCCGGAGAAGGGTTTGGAGGCGCCCTGGCGGGGCGCCCAGCCGCGGGAGAGTTCAAAGATCCAGGCGTCGGCGCTTCCCATCTCGTGTCGTTCGGAGAGTTCCACATGTTTCCAGCCGGGCGCGAGGGAGAGATCCACTTCGGCAAAGGCGGGGAGGGCGCCGTCGATACCCGCCATTCCGTCGAAGTCGTAGCGAAGGCGGAGTTTGGCGAAGACCGTTCCGTCGCCGACGACTGTGGCGGAGAATGACTTGAGTTTCAGGCCGGTCTGCCAGGCGCTGCCGCCAATCCACTTGCCGTCCGGAAGTCTGAGCGCGGTCACCGGTCCTACCAGTTCGGTTGCCGCGGCGGGAACCTTCACGGCGATGAGTCCGTTATCCATGACGTACTGGCCGGCGTCCTTCGTGATTTTCACGGCGGGCGTCGCGGCGGGTTTGCCGGAAGACACCGCATAGGTAACCTGACCTGTCGGCGCGATCGTGGCCGCAACCCAAAGCACAGGTTTGCCATCCATCACCTCGATTTGGCAAGGGATCTCCGAGGCGCCGTTACGCACCACGTATGAGCCCTGTTTCGCATCGGCTGGCAGAGTGACCTGAAGACGAACAGGGTCCTTCTCGAAAATCCGCCCCGTAGGATTGATCAGGGCGACTTTTGAGTCCGCAGCCAGGGCCTGATGGATGAACAACAACGAAGCGGTGACAACGAACATGTGTGCTTTGCGCATAGGGCCTTCTCCTCGGTTCAGGTATCGATCATGCCCTCACGATACGATATGTCAGTGCTATTGACAAGCAGGGGGATAACCGGCATTTTGAGCGGCCTATGAAGGCTCGATCCCCAGGCATTGGAAAGACTTTGGCGTATGGGCTCGCCGCCCTTCTCGCCGGGTTGGTCATCGGGAACTCGAACATGAAGGCGGACTTGCGCCATGCCCGTTTTGAAATTGACAGGTTGAACGGGGAGTTGGCGAAACGGAGCGGCGGGAAAGCCGGACTGAATGGCATCACGTCCATGTTGCGACTTCCGGAAACTCCCAAGGCCGCAGAGCCCGAGGTCAGGACGCGTCATCATCAGGCCCATACGAATCGCCCGGCTGCCGTCGTGAAGATCGCCGCCACCAATGCGCCGGCGGAGGCGCCGGAGGGGAAGACCAATACGATTCACTCCATGTCGGAGCAACTGAAGCTGGCGTCGGA
>CAYHEL010000014.1:0-16713 GCA_964355415.1 uncultured Verrucomicrobiota bacterium
GAGGAGGTTGACCAGAAGTTGCACGGGATCATGAAGTCGATCCACGCGAACGCCTATGCGGCGTCGGAGGAATACGGGGACGCGGGAAATTACGTCCTGGGCGCCAACATCGCAGGATTCGTCAAGGTGGCGGATTCCATGATTGCCCAAGGGTTGGTCTAGTCGAACCCGGTCATCGAGTTGAGGTATAAACTGACCGCCTGAAAGGGCGGTCAGTTTTTTTGTTCAGTTAACCCAGATAGAAAAATGCCTTTTGCCCAAAACTGTCCGCATAAAGCCTGAGCCGCGAGTCGTGCAGGAGATCCTTCCCGTCAATGACATGGATGGCCTGCGCCAGGTTTTGGGT
This sequence comes from uncultured Verrucomicrobiota bacterium, assembly GCA_964355415.1. Classification (GTDB taxonomy): domain Bacteria; phylum Verrucomicrobiota; class Kiritimatiellia; order CAIKKV01; family CAITUY01; genus JAABPW01. Next base: position 347 of record CAYHEL010000014.1, read on the forward strand.
TTCAGGCAGCAGCGCCGTCAGTTTATTCGGCAGGGATTCGAGACGTTCCGGGTTGATCCAATGTCCCTTGCGATCAGGCAAGACGGCCAGATAGAGCATATCCATTTCCACCAGATCGTTGAAAAAATGGGTGCCGAGAGAAACATCCGGAACCAACCCCTCATGCATCACGCCAATTTCGCAAATAACCGATACGGCGTTGATTTCAGAGAAGGACACGGGAACCCCGAGGGCGGGTGTTGATGTGGCCCAGCGTCCGGGGCCAACAATCATGAGTCGTTCGCCAGGAGTGGCCGCCGTCAGCCGATTCAATTTTCCAATTGTGCGGGCCACGGCATAGCGTTCGGCAACCGACATGCGCCCGTAAACGGCGGGAACAACATAGATGAGACGGTCAATATTCGTGGAGGTGCTCTGGCCGATGATCGGTCCGGCGCTCTCCATCAGCACACGATCCTTGTTGAGGGATTCAGGACTTCGAATATCGGTGGCATCCCCCGCGATGCGCACCTGGAAGGGACGGCACTGCACCACATTGATTCGATAGGACCCGTCTGACGAGAAATTGGCCGTAAACTCCATATCGACAGGATAGTTATAGGCCTCCTGGAGTTGTCTTAACAGAAGGCGCATGTCATCCACAAAACCGGTCTCCTGAATCAGTCGGTCGAAAGTCAGATAGTAGCAATCCGGCCTTCCGGAAAGGCGGTCTGACAGCGCAAAGAGATGCAGGGGAAGGGTCTTGGAAAGGGGCTGAACCACATCATTGATATCCTTTGACATGAGCTGGTTACGGGGAAGATCAAGGACATCGGCCTGACGCTGGGAGTATTTACGGATATCTCCCGCAGAGGCTTCAGGCCGTTTTTCCGGCGCATTGAGGGCGATCAGCCGGGTGTAGTCGTCCCCCAGTCGATCAACCGCGCGAGTGCCCAATCCGAAGACGAGCCTCACCATCCCGGCAGCGGGATCGATATCCTTATCCCAAACATAAGGGTTGAACGAAAAACCGGCGCCGGCAATCTGGGGAAAGAAATTGTCCCCGTGCAATTCCCCGGATACGCGCTGGATCAGCAGGGACATTTGTTCATCGCGATCCAGCAAGCCGCGTTGGGAGCGGTAAGACAAGGCATCGACACTCAAGGTGCTGGCGTAGACGGTGCGAACCGCGCTCATGAACTCGGAAAGTCGTTGCCCGGGATCACCCTGGTTGGCACAAAAAACGGTATCGTACTTACCCGAGAAGGCGTTCCCGTAACTATCCTCCAGCAGGGAACTGGATCTCACAATGATGGGGGATTGCCCGAAATAGTCGAGCATCTCCATGAACTGGCGACGAATGGTGCCCGGGAACTGACCGGACAGTAATTTTTGCTGGGCCTCGTCATTGTGATCGATCAAATAGCTCAGGTCGTTCGCCTTGCGCCTGAGTTCCCAGCACCCATTCTGAACCAGATAGGTGTAAAAGACATCGGATCCGATAAAAAACGAATCATGGGCTTCGAGCAGTTCATGGAGTCGCGGTGCCTGCTTTTTCAAGATGGCCCTGGCCAGCAGCATACCCAGGGATTTCCCGCCAATCAGACCGGTGCCGATCATCCGCTGGATAACGGCCATCAGGTCGGCCAGTTCAAAATAGGAAGCGGCCAGCGGCATGAACTTATCATCCCGGGTGATTGCGCTGCTCAGGAGTCGCTGAAAGGACTCCTGGATGTCCTTCTCATTACCGTTGTTATTCCGGAGCGCTTCCAGAACCTTCTGCGCATCCGAAACCGTCTTCATCCAGATACCGGGACGCGAGGTTGAAAAGTCCAACCAGGGCTGGGGGGTCTGAGCGACAATATCCGAAATCGTGGTACTGGAGGTCACCGGAGAAAAGTCATCCTGAGCGCCCCAGATGTGCAGCGTGTACATGGTAGGGGAATGCCGCTTCTCCACCTTGACGGGTTGGACAAACAGGGTCTCCCGGTTCCGGTATACATCCAGCACAACCTGGGCGGTCTGATGAATGCTCTCCACGGCGTGAAAAGAATGCCGCTTGTTGAAAAGCGCAAAATACGCGATGGTGTCCAGTCTATACAGGAACGGGCAGGTGATCATGAAGAAATTGCCCAGCATCCGATCACTGTACCAATCGGCAGCCAACTCCGAAAGGCCGTCAAAGACATAGAGCGCCCCACGCCCTTTGGACTCTATGACGTTCAGGATTTCGCCGACAAACTTCTCAAATCCAGCTTCAGGCTCAATGTGGTGAATTTCAACACCATGCGTCTCCGGAATAAGCTGACGATGGCTGGCAAACCGGAAATAGACAAGAGGCGCCCCGGTTGTGAGTCCATGGCGTACAAACCTGTCAACGAAGGGGCTGTAATTCTCAATGTCATTCACCTGCAAGACGACATTGTCTCCGGGAATCAGATTTTGCAGAGTATTATCGAGGGAAGGAATGCCCGTGCTGAACTCGACAGCGCCGGAAATGCCAGATTGATTCGACATCAGTAATGACCCCGTTTATTCGTGTCACGCCCACTGGTTACGACTGTATCGAATTCCCGACACTGGCTCCATACAAATTGTGTCCATCGCGGTTGCGAATGGGCGCACAACTACAGGCCATGCTTGTGTTCGCCGAGGCCGTTCAGGATGCCATACCGAATGATCTCCGCCGTGGTACGCAGTCCCGTTTTCTCCAGAATATGGCGCCGGTGCGTGGTAATGGTCTGGTGGCTGAGTTCCAGTTTCCTGGCTATTTCCGAGAGTTTCAATCCCTGCGACAGGTACTGCATCACCTGAAATTCCCGGGGTGAAAGGCGTTCGTCAAGCGGCTCCTTCTCATTTCGTTGATAAAACAACACCAGTTTCCCAGCCAGCGGCTCCGCAATATAGGGGTGTCCCTGATGCACGCGCTGGATGGCTGTTCGCAATTCCTCAACCGGGGCATCCTTCAACACAACCCCGGAGGCGCCGGCGCGAATTCCCCGCAATAACCAGCCCACATCCGCCGTCGCCGCCATGAGCAGAACCGGCGCTGAAGGACACGTCGCCTTGACCTGTTTGAGCAAGGCAAAACCATTCAGACCGGGCAACCCGCTATCCAGCAACATCACATCAAACCGTCCCGGTTCCAGGTGCGCGTCCAAGTCCGCCCCTTCGCCCACATGCCCGACCACGGCCATGTCAGCCGTCGCCGCCAGACACGCCTCCAACCCGCGCCTGAAGATCGGAATGCTTTCCGCAATAAACACATTGATTGTCCCGGTTTTGACCGCCTCCATCATACCCTCCACGTCGCCAGAATTGGCGCGGCGGACATGACACCAGATCGGCCCCCCATGATATAGGGGCTTATATCCCTTAAAGATTAGGGACATATGACCCTTGCTTTTACCCTGAGTTTTTGTGCAATAATCGCCCGCCCTCAAGAAGGAGTGAGTCACAACCAAGGATCACAATGCCATTGTCCGTAGGCGCCCTACATATGACGACCGAGGTTGCCAGGCAGTTTCACCTGGCGCTGGAATGGTGCTCTTGCATCCTTCTTGCGTGCGCGCTGGCGTATCGCATCATACGAAAGAAAGCAGACCGCACAGAAAGGGACAATCCCCCCGCGCAGGAGTTGGCTTTGACACACCGCGCCAAGACTTTGGAGGCCCTGTTGAGGGAAGTTAATCATCGGGTCAAAAACAATTTCACGTCACTGATCGGCCTTCTCCAGATGAAACAGGAGTTTTCCCAAACGCCGCATGAGGCTTCCCAGTTGAAGGAGATGGAGATCAAACTGTCCAGTCTGGCCTCCGTTCATCAGATGCTGGCCTTGAACGGGTGGAACCCGATCACGCTGGAGGAGTTATGCCGATCCCTGATTCGTTCCATCGTCTCGCTGTCCGGCGTCCCCTGCCAGTTCACGATCACGGCCACCCCTCCGGGTCTGAAAATAAGCCATGCGCAAACCCATCCTCTGACTTTGATCATCCAGGAACTGACCTCGAATGCCGTCAAGCATGCCGTCGTGCCGGGTGTTCCGCTGATCATCACCCTGTCGTTGAGGGAGCAGGACGCCTCCATCCTCCTGTGTTTCAAGGACAATGGTCCAGGCTATCCCGCTTTCATCCTGGAACGTTTTCCGCGACTCCCCACAACGGGACTCCATATTCTTCACGATCTGACCACCTCGAGTCTGCGAGGATCCCTTTCCCTCTCCAACCAATCGGGCGCCCTAACCTGCGCCCTTTTCCCCCACCCCCCCCGCCACTCACCGTGATGACCTCCACGGAATCCATTTCTTCGAAAGGCTCCCGACTCCTGGTCGCGGAAGATGACCCCCTGGTGCGCAAAACCATTGTGTCAACGGCCCGGTCCCGCGGATTTGTCGTTGCAGGCGAAGTTGCCACCGGCCTTGATGCCGTGACACAGGCCCTGGCGCTCCGACCCGATGCCATCCTCATGGACATCGAAATGCCGGGCCTCGGCGGATTGGATGCCACCCGCCGCATCCAACTCCAGAGACCGACTCCGACGGTGATCGTCACGGCTTATGACTCCCCCGCCATCCTCAGGGATGTGGCGGACTGCGGGGCCGGGGCGTTTGTCCTGAAACCTCCCGATGCGGCCGAGTTGGCCGGCGGCATCGCCGTTGCCATGGCGAGACATTCCGAATTGATCCAAACGAGGCAACGGGTCAGCCGGAATGAACTGCGGGTTCGTGAAATGCATCACCGTGTCGCCAGCCAGATGAGCGCCACATCGGCCCTGCTTCACCTTCAGACGATGCACGTTCGCAATGCCCATGCGCGGGCCATTTTGCTTGAGAGCGAAAACCGCCTGCGCGCCCTGGCCCGGATCCATGCTCGCCTGCAACCGGTCAGCGACCACACTCATATCCTCCTCGGAGCCACCCTCGGCGCCCTCTCGCGCGACTTGATTTCAGGACTCCGCCCGGATCTTGACTTCAGGGAGGTCGTGATGGGGGACGTTCGGGTTTACCCGGAACTCGTTTTCCACTGCGCGCTTCTGACCCACGAACTCATCATGAATTGTATCCGCCATGCTTTTTCATCGGGCGCCCGCGGCCTGATCCAGTTCTCCCTCGTTCCGGTTCATGATGGTCACCTGCGTCTGTCGGTGAAGGACAATGGGAGCGGCCTGCGCAAGGGATTCACCCTTGACCAATCCGGTTCGCTCGGCCTGATGATCGTCTCCACCCTGGCACGGGATCTGAAGGGCTGTTTTTCCATCAGCCCCCTGAACCCCGGAACTGAATGCGTCTTTATTTTCAACCCCAACGATCAGGAACCACGATGAAATCAGTCACCCGCACGCGCCCGTCCGCCACTCCGATCCGGGTTGCCCTGGTGGAGGATCACACTCTCCTCCGGGAATCCATCAAAGCCATCCTGAATGACAAACCCGGAATTACCGTGGTTGGCGACGCGGCGAACCGGGCCGACGGACTGGCCATGATTATGAAAGTCAAACCGGACATCCTGATTCAGGACATCCGGCTCGGACAGGATGACGGATTGATGATGTTGCGGGAAGTCAAAGATATGGCGCCCGGAACACGATGCCTGGTGCTCACCGGTTTCACGGAGGACAATCTTATGTTGAGGGCCATTCGCCAATCAGCGGACGGATTTCTCCTTAAATCCTGCAGTATGCCCGTTCTGGTCAAAGCCATTCGGCAGGTGGCGGGGGGACAGCCGTTCTGGGATCAGGACACGCTGGCCAGACTGGCCGGGATCGACACGGAATCCGGTCTGGACGCCAAGGAAAGCGGCATGGATTCGCTCACATCCATGGAGCAAAGAATAGCGGGTTATATAGCCGAGGGATTGACGAATCGGGAAATCGGAAACAGGGTTCACCTGGCTGAGAAGACCATCCGGAACCGGATCAGTATTATCATGGATAAACTCCAAGTCACCCGCCGATCCAAAATCGCCGCCCTCTTCATCCAACATGCCGAACGGATCGGGAAAAGAAAGTGCTTGAGCCTGAACGCGCCGTCCCCTAGCATGATGGCAATAAGTCAATCATGATTGGATAAGGGTGTGCCATGACAACAGTCCGAACAATCAAGCTGAAGCGAGTCCCCCAGGGGATGGGCGAACAAGTTACCCTCAACGCGCCCTCCGCCGAATCCGCGCCTGCCAGCCCCGCTGGAGGCGCGCCCGCCCAGACGACCCCTGCCGCCTCCCCTCAGGCCGCCGCAACGCCTGTCCCGAAAGCCGCGCCGGGTGCGACTGTTACCGGAAAATCCTATCTCCCCTATACACTCGCCGCATCCTTCGTGGTGGTCATCTTCCTGGTTATCATGGGACTCCAGTATTCGGAGATGTCCCTCTATCAGGCCGAACCGTCCGTGTGGATCAGCAAGTAATCACGGCAGAAATTTTGCCCGTTTGAGTTTCTCGGGAAGATAGGTTTCCAGAACGTAGTTCAAGCCATGTTTGGCAAAGGCCTGTTGCTCCACGCGAACCCCCATTTTCAGCATCTGGTTCAGGGCGTCCTGCCACTCCTTGTGATGCCTGATGAACGGGTCGTTTTTCATCGCATCCCGGGCGCGCTTGATGTCCACATCCTCCAGCGGATGGGTGGCGTCCTGGAGTCCAAAATCGATGATGTCCTGGGGCGTGACACCCAGGTAGTGGGCCTGCGGAACACAGAAAAACCGGTTGATGTGGGCCGCCTGACCCGAGCCTACTTTCAGCGTCCGGTAGATGTTGCAGTACCCGTAGGGATCGCCGTCGGTAAACACGAGAACCGGAAGTTTCCGGTCGTCCGCCAACCGCCGGATAAACCGGCGGCAGGCGCGGGTGGGCACTCCGCTCATGGAAATCAGCACGCACTTTGCGGTTTCGTAGTACCGATGGTGAACAAGTCGCTGAAAGAGTGAGGACGTCTCTATGACGAGAATGAATTTGGCATCGGACTCAAACTTCAGGTGCTCAACGCGGGCGGGGATACTCCAGGCCCCCGTGCCGAGTTTCCCGCAGTTGATCTTCACGATTTCACGCGTCGAGGGGTTCTGGTCGATGACCGTCAGGGGCCCCGCCACATCGCCGCCGCGCTCCTCGGGGATATAACCGATCTGTTCGCGGTTGACCCCGAGCATGGCCTCCATGTCGTCGAGCAAGGTGTCGCTTTCAGGCTGTTCGTCGAACCGGCACTCGCCCCAACTCTTGCTGTTGTAGTAGATCTCGCGCTTTCCCGCGATATCGTTCTTGTCGAGCAGATCCTTCTTGGTGGTCGCCAGGAGCCGCATGGACTGGGCAAAGGTCTTGACGGTATTATAACTCAGGGTTCGGGTCGCGGTCTTTCCTCGAATTTCAAAATATCCCGTCTTGGGATCATATTTCACGTTGCTCAGGGATCGGATCGGGAAACGCAACGACGGCTTCTTCTGTTTTTTGATGATGTCGCCATACACATCCCGGCCCACCCCCAGAATCTTCTGGGCCACGCCGTCACGGGTCGTCATTAACACCGCTTCGCCGGCATCCGCCTTCTTCTTGGTCGTTTTCTTAGCCATGATTCTCCTTACGTCTCCAAATGGGATCGCTCCAGCATCCGGCGCAGGTTCTGCACTACCCGGGCCTCATCCCTGTCGGGCAGATCCAGGATATCCTTCAATCCAAGCGCCAGGTGCGGGATATACTTTTCAATATACGACCGCTTGCGCTCGACCTCGTTCTCACGGTGACGGCGGCTGAGATGCACGGACAGGCGGCGACCGCATTCCTGGACACAGAACGTAATCTCCCGGATGATTTCGGGATAGTGCGCGATGGCTTCCTTGCTCTCGCTCGTGAAGGGAACCCAGACGCTGGCTATATGAACGAGGATCACCACGGATCCCACGGGAAGTCCGCCGCGCGGTTGTGCGAGACCGTAGTTCTTCCAATTCACCCCGGTAATCGCCTTGGTGATGGCGCAGGCGCCGCCCATGTACAACAGCGGGACACGATTGGCGAACCGCAAAACGCGCACCGGGTCATCGGCGTTCACGCCCTCGTTTTCACCGGCCTTCGCAAAGGCCATCCCCACCTCCACCTGGAAGGGATTGCCGCGGTACACCGTGGGATCCCGCGTGACGGCCGTGCAGAACTCGCTTTGAATTTCCTTGGCCAGCCCCCCGGCAATCAGCGCCTCGCCAATCGGCGAGAGACAGTCGGTCGGCGGCCGCATCAGTTTGGTCTCATTCACCGCCTTGAACAACGTCTCAATCTCGCGGTTGGCAATCCGGCGCGGATTGGCCTTGGGATCCAACCCGGCCCGCTCACAGATATCGAGCGCCGTGCGGCTGCTGACACGGGAAAAGTCCTCCGCCAGCGCCCCGCGCAGGGTGCGGGATCCGGTGTCGCGCAGCATCTGCATCAACATTCCCAGTTCGACGCCGTGCGGGTGCGGCTTGATCTCCACCGGCGGGGTCGGCAGGGTGCCAGCAAGCCGCATCCAACTGATCCACTGTCCCTCCACCAGGGGCAAGGCCGTCTGTCCGTGGCCATCAACCTCTTTGTTCAGCAGGGTAATCCGGTAATGCAGTTGCAGGTGCGGGTTCGACACCAGGCACTGCCGCAAAAACTCATCCACGGAGAGGCGACCCCGGACATACTGCGCCTCCATCTCAATCGCCACAGCCGTGCCGTGCGAACCGACTTCTGCGGCGCCGGGCGCACCATCGGACGACGGACGGGGAAAGGCGGGCCGCCACTCCAATTCCGAATCCTTCAGGATCGTTGGGGTGTTTTTCCGGGTATCAATCTGAACCTCGATATGGTGGGCCGTCTTTCCCTTCGGGAGTCGGGACAGAATCCGCGTGGCCGTGCCTGTCGTCAATTGACCATACATGCCTGCGGCGCTGATCCCGATTCCCTGCTGGCCGCGGGACATCCGGAGTCGGTGGAATTTGGAGCCGTAGAGCAGTTTGGCAAAGATACGGGGCACCTGTTGCCGCATGACTCCCGGGCCATTGTCGGTAACCTCCATCCGGAACCGCTTGTCGCCGGTCTGGGTAATCTCCACACTGATTTCCGGGAGGATCCCCGCCTCCTCGCAGGCATCAAGAGAATTGTCAACGGCCTCTTTCACGGCGGTCAGCAGCGCCTTGCGGGGACTGTCAAACCCCAACAGATGGCGATTTTTAAGGAAGAATTCGGAGACGGAAATATCGCGCTGCTGGCGCGACATACTTTCAGCGGTGGCGGTCTGGGGCGGCGTTCGGGCCATACAAATCCTCCTTCAGTCCAGTTCAGGCACGACCCAACTCGCGGCTGCGCCGGGCGGCAGCCTGAATGGTGCGGCTTAACACATCGGCCGTTTCCTTGTTTTCCAAAACGTCGCGGCCCGCCGCCGTGGTGCCCTTCGCCGAGGTGACGGCCGCCGCAAGATCGGCGGGCTCCAGCCGCCGAACCATCAGGAGTCGCGCCGTTCCCGCCATCGTCTGCGCGGCCAGTAACAGGGCCTGTTCGCGGGACAACCCTTCCTTCACGGCGCCGTCCACAAGCCGGTCGAGGAGATACGCAAAAAAAGCGGGGCCGGAACCGCTCAGGGCGGTCACCGCATCAAACAGCGGCTCCGGAAGTTCCAAGGCTTGTCCGCTGCAGGACAGCAGTCGGGCGACGGTTTCCGCATCCTGCGGCGTTGCCCGGAGGCCGCGCGTAAAAACATTCATTCCCTCGCCGACCAGGCAGGCCATATTCGGCATGACGCGCACAACCCGGCACAGGGGCGCCAGGGATTCCAGGTGGCCCGTGGTTTTTCCGGCGGCAATCGAAATCACAAGATGGTCGGCCGTTAGAGCCGGTGACAAATCCCGCAGAACGGGGTCAAGTTGCTGGGGTTTCACGGCCAGGATGACAATCCCGGCATGGGCGGCCACATCGGCATTATTCAGAGTTGTCCGGATCCCGTAGCGTGCCTTGAGGTCGGCCAACCGCTCCGGGCTGACATCCGAGGCCAGGATCTCGGAGGAGGATGAGAAGTTCTTATCAATCAAACCCGTCATCATGGCCTCGGCCATTTTGCCGGCTCCGACAAATCCTGTTCTCGTTGTCATTCCAGTCTATTTCCTCACGGGGTCAATGAACCGACTGATCAGGTCGATCAGTTTCTCATAGGGTTTCATCAGGGCATGCCGACCGGGCATGTCGCAGAACGAGCCAATCACCAGAAGCGTCGTGTACAGCACCAGACACAACACCACAACCGTGCCCAATCCGCTGATCCCGCGGGATGTCCTCGGTTTCGAGGAAGGGCGGTCAGAGCCACTCCATCCTTCGGGAAGACGGTCATTAGTCTTACCCGATTCATACGCCGCGAGGACTTCCATGACCCCGGCCAGACTCGGCTCCGAGGCAATATGGCCATGGGTTCGATGCACGGCTTCGATGACCTCGGCGGCGGCATTGGCGGGACAGGCCGTGTGGCAGGGGGGTTTCATCTCAATCATACTGATGTCGTTATGTCCATCGCCGACCACCAGGATCTGGGCGTTGGCCACGCCCAGGTGGTGCGCCAGTTCCTTGACCGCCAGGCCTTTCGTGAAGGGAATCACCCGGACCTCCACTTCGCCCGGAGTTTGGAAAACCTGAAGATACTTGGAAGATCGCGCCTCGGCTCGGAGAATCTCAGCCCCGAAATTGGCGGCGCCCTCATCCTCGAAACGAAAGCAGAGCCGATCCCGGGTCGAAAAATCGATCTTGGCAAAGGGGTTGCGGGAAAGGACGGCCCGCCTCATCCTCGGCATGGCGCGGCGCAAGGCGATGTCGTCTTTCCATTGCAGCCACACGATCCGAAGGTTCCAGAGCCAGTGCGGCAGAAAGCCCCAGGACTTGCATTCGTAGATGTACGCGTGACAGGCAATCACATAGTCCGGCTTGATCCCGAACACATTCATGGGCCCGAAAATGCGTTTATAGCCGCCCAGACTTCGACCCGTACAGACCACCCAGACCGCGCCATAGGTGTTGCGGAGGTCGTTGATCTTGGCGCGAAAGGAGCGATATTGATCAAATTCAGGGCGTCGCCCCATCAGGGTGCCGTCGGCGTCGGTTACGAACATCCGAATTCGCCTGAGAATGTTTTCGGCAGACTCCATGGCCATTGGCAAATCGGGCCAGCGGCCATTCAGGGCGCCAGCCCGAAACAATCGGACACGTTATTTTTTCGCGGCGGCAGACTCCTTGATCAGAGCCAACCCGATCACTTCGCGCTGAATCTGGTTGGTTCCCTCGTAGATCTGCGTAATCTTGGCGTCGCGCATCATCTTCTCAACCGGATACTCCTTCATATAACCGTACCCGCCGAGAACTTGGACGGCATCCGTGGTGACCCTCATCGCGGTGTCGGAGGCAAAGAGTTTGCACATGGCCGAGACCTTGCTGATGTCCTTCGATCCACTGTCAATGTGGCGGGCGGCGGCATAGACCAGGGCGCGGGCGGCTTCCACCTGCGTGGCCATGTCGGCGAGCATGAATTGAACTCCCTGGAACGAACAGATCGGCTTGCCGAACTGGCGGCGCTGGCGACTGTATTCGACGGCCTCATCAAGGGCGCCGGCGGCGATGCCGAGGGCCTGGGCGGCCACACCGGGGCGGGAACTGTCGAGTGTCTTCATCGCCACAATGAAGCCCATGCCTTCCTTGGAGAGCAAATTGGCCTTGGGTATGCGGCAGTCCTGAAAAACCAGTTCACGGGTCGCGGAGGCGCGAATTCCCATCTTGTTCTCCTTCTTGCCGAAGGTAAAACCAGGCGTGCCTTTCTCCACAATGAACGCCGAGGCGCCGCGCGGGCCCTTCGCCTTGTTTGTCATGGCCACGACCGTGTAGATTTCAGCCTCGCCGCCATTGGTAATCCACTGTTTGGTGCCGTTCAGAACATAGTGATCGCCATCCAGGATGGCCGTGGTCTTGATCCCGCCGGCATCGGAGCCGGCATTGGCCTCGGTCAACCCGAAGGCCGCCAGGGACTTGCCCGAGGCGATGCGGGGGAGATATTTCTTCTTCTGCTCATCCGTGCCGAACAGAATGATGGGGAAGGTGCCCAGGGCCGTGGCCGCCAGAGCCAGGGCGATCCCGCTGCACACCTTGGAGAGTTCTTCCACGCAAACGGATAATTCCGTAATACCGCCGCCCAGCCCCCCGTATTCCTCGCCGATATAGACACCGCACAGATCCGCGTCAGCAAAAACCTTCACGATTTCATGGGGAAATTCGTTCGCTTCATCGTAATGCTCGCGAATCGGCTTTATCTTCTCCTGCGCGATCTGGCGGGCAAGGTCACGAATCATCACCTGTGTTTCGGTCAACCCATAATCCATTTTAATCTCTCCCCATGTTTGGCATCACACACACTGCCGCTTGCTGAAAAGCCTGCACAGTAGCGAAAAAGGAACTGGGGGAGCAAGACAATCCTGTTTTTTCCGGAAACAGCGCCAACTACAGACACACGGGCGTTCTGTGTCGCTGTATCGCCTGCCGCATCATCACGTCGTGGGAGCCCCCATGCGCAGAAGTCCCGGTTGATTCATCGGGTTTGCGCTGAATATAGGTTCCGTCAGATTTCATATCCCAGGCATTGCGTTGATCGGAAAGGTGAATCTTCAGGATCTGGTGAAGTTCCGCCTTAAGATCCCGATCCTCGATCGGCGTGATGGCCTCCACCCGGCTTTCAAGATTCCGGTGCATCCAGTCGGCTGAACCAATGTAATACTCGCCATCCGCCTCCTGCTCAGCCCCGTTTCTAAAGTGGTAAATTCGCGAATGCTCGAGAAACCTACCTATGACGGAAATCACGCGGATGTTTTCGCTCAGTCCCGGCGCCCCCGGCTTGAGGGTGCAGAATCCCCTTACAATCAAATCGACGGGAACCCCCGCCTGGCCGGCCGCATACAGGGCGCCGCAAATATCCCGATCCTCCAACTGGTTCATCTTGGCCAGAATGTGGGCGGGCCGACCCGCCTTGAGATGTTCCACTTCCCTCGCAATCATCTCCAGAAAACGCCGTTTCATGTTGGCCGGCGCAATCAACAGTTTCCGGTAGTCCTCCTTCCGGTTGCGACCGGTAAGGTAGTTGAACAGGTCTGCAATATCGGCGGTCAAATCCGGCCGACACGTCAACAGACTCACATCCACATACAGTCGCGCCGTCTGGCGGTGATAGTTCCCGGTTCCGATATGGGCATAGCACCGGGATTCCCCGCCTTCACGACGAACCACCAGGGTCGTTTTGGTGTGGGTCTTTAACCCCTCCACCCCGTACACCACATGCACCCCCGCCCGCTCCATCTTCTGCGCGAGCACAATGTTCTCATGCTCATCAAACCGGGCCTTCAACTCAACCAGACAGGCCACCTGCTTTCCCGATTCCGCCGCGCGGATCAGGAGCGGCACAAACGGACTGTCTTTTCCGGTCCGGTACAGGGTCATCTTGATGGCCAGCACATCCGGATCGGCCACAGCATCCTTGATCAGACGCAACACGGTGTCGTCAAACGACTCATACGGATGATGTACCAGGAGATCCCCCGCCCGGATCGCATCGAAGATCCGGGAATCCCCCCCCTGCAAGCGGCGCGGCACCAGCGGAATCCAGGGATGGCACCGAAGATCCGCGAAGGGAAGTGTGGCGATATTCTTCAGACTGCGATATTCAACCAGGCCCGGCATCTCGTACACATCCTCATCCCCCAGTTCGAGGGCATCCATGAGAATGCGCCGGTTGACGGGATCGGCGCCCCGGGGGTATTCCAATCGCACCACGGTTTCCATGCGGCGCTGGCGAACCTGCTCCTCGACGGCCTGAAGCAAATCCTGGACATCATCCAGGTCGGCCTCCACCTCCGCATTCCGGGTCACCCGGAACGGCATGATTCCACTGATCTTCATGTCGGGAAACAACCGGCCCAGATGCTGGGAAATCAAATCCACCAACGACACAAACCGATAGGCCCCCTTGAACGCGGCCGTCTCGATCCGGATCCATTGCGGCAGCGTGTCGGGAATCTTCACCCGCGCGAATGAACTCCGGCCGGTTGCAGGGTCATTCAGGGTCATTCCCAGAGACAGCGAGAGATTGGATATAAACGGAAACGGATGGCCGACATCCACCGAAAGGGGCGTGAGAACGGGAAACACGGATTTGTCAAAAACAAGGGCCGCTCCCCGTTTTTCTTCGTCCGTGAGTTTTTCCCATCCCAGAAGATGAATCCCGTGGGCCGCCAGCGCCGGCTTGATGGCCCGGTGATAGCCCTCGGCCTGCACGTTCAACATCTCCTGAATGGTGGCATGAATGGCGTGAAGAAGCCCCTGGGAGGTCTTCTCTCCGAACTCCGGATTTTTTACTCCCGCCCAGATTTGCTCGCGCAACCCGTAAACCCGCTTCATCACGAATTCGTCCAGGTTGGATGTGAAAATGGACAGAAAGTTGACCCGCTCCAGCAACGGGGTTCTCTCGTCAAGCGCCTCGTTCAACACACGGCGGTTGAACTCCAGCCAGTTCAAATCACGATCCAAAAAGCGGGATCCGGGCGCGGGTTTGCTGCGGGTTCTCCGGGGATTGGCGCGGGGCGTCGTCATCTCATACCCCGGGAACATCGCCCATGCAGGTTCCGACCAGCCGGGCCGTCTTGACCCAAGGGTGGCTAAGGGGGACATTCTTGACCACGCCCGCCACTTTTTCGAGCGGAACCGGGACACACTCATCCCCGCGCACGGCCACCATGACATTGAAAATCCCGTCCATCAACAACTGTCCGGCCTTGGTGCCCAGCCGTGTGCACAACAACCGGTCGGTTGCCGACGGCGTCCCTCCCCGCTGGACATGCCCGAGGGACGTCACCCTCGCCTCGAAGTCGGTCAATTGCTGGATCTGCCGCGCCACACGGCTCGACATCGGTTCCTTCACCAGATGAATCCCATTGGTGTCAACACTGGGCGCGAACGGATCGGGTTTCTTTTTCCCGGATTTTATTCCCTTGGCCAACACCAGCGCCTCGGCCTTGGAAACGGCCCCCTCGGCAATGGCAATGATCGAAAACCGCTTGCCATGATGACGACGGTTGCGAAGATGTTCGGCAATGACGTCCAGGTCATAGGGGATTTCAGGAATCATAATGACGTCCGCCCCGCCGGCAATCCCGGCCCCCAGGGCAAGCCATCCCGCCGTGTGTCCCATGATTTCACAAACAATGACGCGATGATGACTGGTGGCGGTGGTATGGAGGCGGTCAATGGCTTCCGTGGCAATCCCCAGAGCCGTATCATACCCGAATGAAATGTCGGTCAAAGCCACGTCGTTATCGATGGTCTTGGGAAGCGTCAGCACATTGATGCCGCCGGTCTTGTGGAGATGCAACGCGTTCTTCTGGGTTCCCCCGCCCCCCAGGCAGACCAGGCAATCCAACTGCAACCGGCGGGCGTTGGCAATGGCCACCTCGGTCATGTCCATGACCTTGTCGCCCATTTTCATTTTATGCGGCTTATCGCGACTGGAGCCCAGAAAAGTTCCACCCAGCGTCAGAATGCCGCTCACATGCTGGTCATCAATGGTAATCGTGCGGTTTTCCACAAGGCCCCGGAATCCATCCAGAATTCCGATCACCTTCAGGTCATGGTGAAGGGCGGCCTTGGCGACACCCCGGATGGCGGCATTCAACCCGGGGCAGTCCCCGCCCGCCGTCAGAATTCCGATGCAACGCGCTTTTTTTCGAAGAACCATGATGGGATCCTTTCAGAAATCTATCACCCCTGTGGAGGCAAGGTGCCAAACCGCGGCATAAAACGCAATCCCGATCAGAAACACACTCCGGCGGATCGTCCCGCTAGGATTGCGTCACGCTGGTGTGCCGGACGATTTTTCCCTCAATCAGATAGATCAAGTCCTCGGCGATGTTGGTTGCATGGTCGCCAATCCGCTCCAGACGGCTGGCGATACGCATGAGTTTGATCAACGGTTCCACCAGCGCCGGACTTCGCCCGATCTCCGCCCGGAGGCGGGAGGACATCGCCCGGTTCAGGGCATCCAATTCGGAATCGGCCAGACGCACTTCGCGAGCCGCGACGACATCCAGGTTGACAAACGCATCCAGCACCTTCTTGAGCATAAACTGTGATTTGGCGGCCATCTCCCCCAACTGGGCGGGAATCTCAACAGGAGACAATTCGGACAGAGCAAGGGATCCCTCGGCAATATGAACCGCCAGATCCCCGATGCGCTCCAGATCCGTATTGATCTTGAGCACGGAGACCAGATAGCGCAGATCCGCGGCAACAGGCTGGTGCAAGGCCAGGATTTTCAGACACTCCTCCTCCACATCCACATCCCGCGCGTTGGTTACCCTCTCATTCTCCAACACCTTCCGGGCTTTG